>DQVD01000033.1 GCA_015661935.1 Desulfocapsa sulfexigens
CAAATATTGTTCGTGAAACCTTCTCACCCTTTAATGTACCAGACACACCAGCTGCAGAACCATCAGCATTAACCAGTTTCAGATCGGATGGGAAGATATTCTGTTGTTTCTTTCCCCCCCCCACAATAAGCATTTTTTTGCAATTATCTGCAATAAAGGCAGCCATAGACACCATGCCCCGACTGTAATACAAAATGTGTCTGAATTACCCTAAGAAATCAAGGACAACCGGACAATGATCCGATCCTTGAATGTGCTGATAGATATCAGCATCCACAATTTTTTTTCGGCTATTCTTATCAACACAGTGATAATCAATCCTCCAGCCGATATTTCGCTCCCGGGCCCGGCTTCGATAACTCCACCACGAATATTGGCCCGATTCATTATTTTTCGTCCGGAAACTGTCTATCCAACCAGCATCTGTAAAACTATCCATCCAGGCACATTCTTCTGGAGTAAACCCTGCATTTTTTCGATTTTGACGAGGATTGGCAAGATCGATCTCTTTATGCGCCACATTAAAATCCCCACAGATCACCACTGATTTTTTCCTGGCAAGATCTTCTGCAAATCCCTGCAAAAGAACGTTAAAATCATGTTTGAAATCCAGGCGGCTTAAATCATTTTTAGAATTTGGAAAATAACAGTTAATAAAATAGTAGCCTGAAAACTCAAGCGTTAAAACCCGTCCCTCATCATCAAAACGAGGATCACCAATTCCCCTGATCACATTTACAGGCTTTTGTCTGGAGTAGGTTGCAACTCCTGAGTAGCCTTTTCGTTCAGCACTGTAAAAATAGCTATGATAGCCGTTGAGGTTTTGTAATGATTCCGGTAACTGCTCCGGCATCGCCTTAATCTCCTGCAAAGCCAGCACATCCGGAGCCATATCATTTACAATATCAATAAATCCTTTTTTAAACACAGCACGCAGCCCGTTAACGTTCCAGGAAATAAGACGTTGCACATCTTTAGCCTTCTTCCTGGATTTTAGTTTTCCTGGTGTTACCCCAATTTGTGGACAGCTCTCAGCAAGGACACAACGTTCACAATGCGGCCCAACTGGCCGACATGTCCCTTGACCAAAGGCGACCAGCAATGAATTCACAGGAATCCAATAGTGTTCGGGGAGCTTTTTACGAAGGGCCATCTCGGTCTGTTCCGGTGTTTTGGTATCAACATAGCCCCAGATATTCATGATCCGGTGTACATGGGTATCCACACAGATGGCAGGGATGCCAAAGGCCTGCGCCAAAACCAGATTTGCAGTTTTTCTTCCAACACCGGGAAGAGAAAGCAGACCTTCCATGGAAGATGGAACCTTAGAGTCAAAATCAGCTGCCATTTTTCCGGGTAATGCTGCCAGGTATCTTGCCTTGTTTTTATAAAATCCGACCGGATAGATGATTTTCTGCAAGGTAGCTTCGTCAAGCTCCGCAAGTTTCTCCACAGTACCTGCTTTTTCAAACAGGCGTTCAGAGGACTTTGCAGTCACCTCATCCTTGGTTCTTGCTGAAAGAATCGTTGCCACCAGCACTTTAAAAGGATCTTTAGTCTGAACTGCAATCAAATCCACTACCGGAACCTGATAGTTTTTCACTTCTTTCTCAAGAATTTCTAAAAACGTTTCTATCTCAATACTCATCGGTATCCTTCTGGTTGGAAATATTTTTAATTCAGCTCATGTTAAAGAATGCTTTTTCAGGAAACAATCAGAGGGTAACATTCCCATTTGCACAAAGCCATGTCCGTAGTTAAAATAGAATCATGAAAACAACTGACACCATTTCACCACTTCCAGCGACAAAAAAAGAATGTCACGCACGAAATTGGAATGAGGTAGATATCGTCCTTATCACAGGAGATGCCTATGTGGATCACCCGTCTTTCGGGGTTGCTCTGATCGGCCGCCTTCTTGAAAGCAAAGGCTATCGCGTGGCTATCCTGGCTCAACCCCGTTATGATTCCAACGATGATTTCCATAAATTTGGCAGGCCCCGCCTCTTTTTTGGAATAACAGGAGGAAACCTGGATTCAATTGTTGCCAACTACACAGGCAATGGCAAGGTTCGGGAAAAAGATTCCTATTCACCGGACGGCAACCCCTGGTTTGGCAAAAAAAGAGAAAAGACCTCAAGGCGACGTCCGGACCGAGCCTCCATGCTGTATACAAATCTTGCACGTTCTGCCTACAAAGACGTACCCATAATACTTGGTGGAGTCGAGGCATCCCTGCGTCGCTTCACCCACTACGATTATAAACAAAAGAAGCTGCGCGGCTCGCTGCTGAGTGACGCCAAGGCAGATCTAATTGTCTATGGCATGGGGGAGCATGCAATTACCCAGATTGCAGACCGGCTGAACAAAGGGTATGATCTTACAAATATTGCCGGAACCTGTGAACGGCTCAGCGAAAAACTCTTTCAGGAAAGACAGGATGGAGAGGGACGGGAAACTATCCTCCTCCCATCCTGGCAGGAAATCAGCCAAAATAAAGCGTTATTTCTGCAAGCTGAAAAAGAGGTGGACTCCCAGGCAAGAAGCTATGCTGATAAACAACTGATCCAGAAACAGCAAAGTGCATGGATTCTCCAACATCCGCAGCCGCCAAAACTCACAACAAAAGAGATGGACAGTCTCTACGAACTCCCCTTTACCCGTTGTGAGCACCCGGCATTTCCAAATGTCCCTGCTGCCAGAATGATCCAGCACTCTTTAACCACTGTCCGCGGATGCTCAGGCAACTGCTCGTTTTGTGCCATCACCCGTCATCAGGGGCCAGCTATCACCAGCCGCAGCCAGGAATCTTTGCTTCGTGAAGCAAAACAAGTCAGTTCAATGAAAAATTTCAAGGGAACCATCAGCGACCTTGGCGGCCCCACCGCCAACTTGTTTGGTGTTACCTGCCGTATTGGATCATGCAAAAAACATGATTGCCTCTATCCAAAAGTATGTAAAAACCTCCAGGTCGACGAAAAAGCATTTTTGTCTCTTTTACGTAAAGTCTCAGCACTTCCTAAAATTAAAAATGTTTTTATCTCATCCGGCCTGAGATTGGAACTTCTCCTCAGAACCCCAGCACTCTTTAAAGAAATCATCCGCGCCCATACCCCAGGCGCCATGAAGATTGCCCCTGAACACACTGAAGCAGAAGTGCTGGAACTCATGCATAAAGAATCTCATGCACAACTACGAAAATTCCTGGATCTTGGACGTAAACTCAGCCGTGAACTAAAGAAAGAGATATACTTCAGCCCCTATATTATTTCTTCCCATCCGGGATGCCGGGAATCACATACTATCAATATGGCCAAGACCCTTCAAAAACTGGGCCTTGAATTAAGACAATTCCAGGATTTCACCCCCACTCCCGGTACCCTCGCAACGGCCATGTACGTTACCGGGCTGCATAGAGATACGGAAAAGCCTATTTTTGTTGCCCGGGGACAATCTGAGCGGATGAAACAACGAAG
>DQVD01000286.1 GCA_015661935.1 Desulfocapsa sulfexigens
AATCAATCCACCACAAACGCCCTTGTTCCCATCAAAAAACATGCAAATTCGCATTATACTTATTGGGCTTATCCTTGGTGCCGCTGCTGGTATTGCTCCGATATTGGCATGGGATTATTATAAAGGCAATATTCGCCATAAAAAAGATGTGTACAGTGCTGTTGATATTCCGATCATAGGAAGACTTCCAAGCATCAAATAAACCTCTAAAAAAATGAAAACTAATGTCAGATAACACTATCACAGTCGGTATATTAGGTCTTGGGTATGTTGGCCTTCCCCTCGCCATTACCTTTGGTAAAAACTTCAAAACAATAGGCTATGACCTGAACAGTGATGCAATCAAAAATTACATCAAAGGCATTGATCACAATAATGAAGTTGATGCAGCAGGGTTTAAGAAAGCAAAATTTCTTACCTTTACAGATAACCCGGAACAACTCTCCAGTGCTGACTTCCTGATCATAGCGGTTCCCACCCCCATTGATCACGCAAACCAGCCCAACCTGGATCCATTGCTAAGTGCTGCAGCTACTGCCGGTAAGCATATGAAGAAAGGGGTTACTGTAATTTTTGAATCAACGGTTTACCCCGGAGCCACAGAAGAAGATTGTGTCCCAGTGCTTGAGAAAGAATCAGGCCTGCAATGGAAGAAAGATTTCAATGTAGGATACTCCCCTGAACGAATAAACCCCGGTGACAAAAAACATACCCTTACTAAAATCACCAAAATTGTTTCAGGAGACACTCTTGAATCTCTTGAAGCCATATCCAATCTTTATGGTAGCATCATCGAAGCAGGTATTTATCCGGTTCCATCTATCAAAGAAGCGGAAGCTGCAAAAGTCATTGAAAACACTCAGCGTGATCTTAACATCGCACTTATCAATGAACTTGCCATCATCTTTGACCGTTTAAATATAGATACGTTAAATGTTCTTGAAGCTGCTGGATCCAAATGGAATTTTCTTCCATTCCGACCTGGTCTGGTTGGCGGGCACTGCATAGGAGTTGACCCATACTATCTGACCCATAAAGCAGAATCCACAGGCTATACTCCACAGGTTATCCTGGCCGGGCGCCGAATCAATGACAACATGGGCAAATTCATTGCAGAAAAAACAGTTAAAATGATGCTCAAAGCCAAACTGGAAATCAAAAATTCAAAAGTAGGTATCTTCGGCCTCACATTTAAGGAAGACTGTCCAGATCTAAGAAATTCACGAGTTATTGATATCATCCATGAACTCAATGATTATGCTATAGAAACAATAATCTACGATCCTGCCGTTCAACCGCAAGATGCAAAAAATCATGTTGGTGTCACATTAACTCCAGTTGAAGAATTCAAAGATCTTGCCGCTCTAATTATTGCAGTCCCACACAAAGAGTTCAAAGAACAATCCCTTGACTATTTCACCAAAACGCTCACAAAAGATGGTTGCCTGATAGACGTAAAATCCATGCTCGGGATCGCTTCAATAGAAAATACAGATATTAATTTCTGGAGGTTGTAATCCACAAACCTCAAACCCAAAACCATAACCCACCATTTACAATGACTAAATACAACACCCTTAAAAAAGAACTTAAAAGAAACCAATCTACCTGGCTGGTTACAGGAATAGCTGGGTTTATAGGATCTAATCTTCTGGAAACGCTCCTTAAACTTGATCAGAAAGTTGTGGGTCTTGATAACTTTTCCACGGGCCATCAATACAATCTTGATGAAGTTAAAGAACTGGTAACACCTGAACAATGGGCAAATTTCGATCTGATTCAGGGCGACATTCGTGACATTAATACCTGCAATCAAGCCTGCAACGGAGTACGGTATGTTCTTCATCAGGCAGCCCTTGGCTCTGTCCCTCGATCCATTGAAGATCCGGCCCTTACCAACGCCAACAATATCAGTGGCTTTCTAAACATGCTTATCGCTGCCCGTGACGCCAATGTCAAACGTTTTGTTTATGCCGCATCAAGTTCCACCTATGGAGATCACCCGGATCTTCCCAAACAGGAACCCAATATTGGAAATCCTTTATCACCCTATGCAGTTACTAAACTTGTCAATGAACTCTATGCCGATGTTTTTGCGAGAATGTATGATTTCAAAACCATTGGTTTAAGATACTTCAATATTTTCGGTCAGCGTCAGGATCCTAATGGCGCTTATGCTGCAGTTATCCCAAAATGGTATTCCGGTCTACTAAGCGGAAACGATGTATTCATTAATGGTGATGGTGAGACAAGCAGAGACTTTTGTTTCATAGACAATTGTGTTCAAGTCAATCTTCTTGCCGCCACTGTTCAATCAACAGAGGCAACAAATCAGGTATATAATGTAGCCTTCGGTGAACGAAATACTTTGAACAGACTCCACCAACTGATAAAGGAACGAGTGGAACAGAGTGGTGCCAAACAGGGTGATTCACGACTAATTTATCGGGATTTTCGTGCCGGTGATGTCCGGCATTCCCTTGCGGATATATCTAAAGCGGAGAAATTACTTGGTTATGCGCCACAGTATTCTATTGAAAAAGGACTGGACAAAGCAACTCAATGGTATACCACAAACATGACCCGAAACTTCTCCCCAAAAAAAGACTGCTGTGAATAAATCATCGTTCGCCTTACTTTTGATTCCACCCACAATCCTCTGCCTGACTAAATCAGCCCAGACGCGTCTTAATACGCTTACCGGTGGAATTACCACTGGTTATAATTATAATGAAACGAATTATAAGGAAAGCAATACCGATGAAACCATTCCGACCGAGAACAGGCACCTAAATAAACTTAGTATAGGACCTCTTTTCATCTTTGAAACATCAAGCAGTATTGATCAACTCACCATCAGTTATACCCCCAGTTATACGTATGACGTTAAAGAGAGTCACAACGATGTCAATCATAGCTTTTCTCTCTCCGGTTACCGTAATTTCAGCAAAAATCTCCGTTTTGATATAAACGATCGTTTTATTTACTCTGATGATCCCAACCTCATTGAAACAGACAACTCTTCTGACTTCAACAAAGGGCGCAAACGTTACTGGAAAAACACCTTCAATATCAATTCCGGCTATACCTATGACACTGAAAGTACCTTCGGAGGTGGATACTCCTACGACATATTAAGAAACAATGATACTGGACCTGGTGGCTATGAAGACTACGATAAACATATTGCAGATCTTTTTCTGCAACACCGTATTAATGCATCATGGAATATTCATGCTGCCACCAGCTACACTCGTGGCCTGTTTGACCCACCAGACCAAAGTATCACTGGTACCATAGCGGAGGGACTCAAATCCATCTCTCCCGGTATTACAAATGACATCGACACTCAAAACTTATCTAACGATCTATCTGAATATCGAGTCGATGCCACTCTTAACTGGATATTGTCCCAAAGAAAAACATTTTTAATTACCTACGACTTTTCAGGGACTGACTATGATGCTGTCCTACACCGTGACACCACGCTTCACAGCCTGACTTTTGGCATCCAATATCAATACAGCCCCCGTCTTTTATTTGCATTTGGTGGCGGCCCATCCTACGAAAAAACCGAGACATTTGATAGCAATCTTGACTACAATGTCCATTTAAACGTCAACTATGATCTATCCAAACATTCAAACTTCTCCGCGACTGCTGTTAAAGGATACGATCAGGAAAACTTTTCATCAAACAACAATGCCCTCGGAAGAGATCAGGGACTCACTGAATTCTGGGAATGGAAACTGAACCTGTCCCATCAATTACTTAAAGACCTTGACGCCAACCTCTTTGTTTCCTACCGTGATGAAAATCAGGAAAATATCCTCCATGGCTTTACAACTGATTTAGAAAATGGGACAGACCTGCAATCTATTGATTGGGAAACATTTCGAGAAGAAAGATTTTTTAACAAAACTATTTATACAGCAGGAGGATCACTCAGTTACTCTTTCCTGCAATGGTGGACAACTGCTCTTAATTACACCTATAGAAAACAAGATTCAGAGCGTATCAACGATAGCTATGACGAGCATCGATTGTACCTTACCCTCACGGTACAAAAAGAATTACTTCGCTGGTAACGTCTTTTATGATACCCAAAAAAATTACACTCATAGTTCTTTTACTAACGTTGGGAACATGGTTCCTGCTCCAAAACAGTTCATCTGTAACGGCTGTTCCCATCAAACAAAGCCTGGCATCTTTTCCAAAATCCATTGGCCAATGGCAAATGGTTCATTCAAGTCAATCAGCTGATGATGTTATTGAAATGCTGGGTGTTGACGATGATATACATTACACCTACCGCAATTCTGAAGGAACACTCATAACCCTTTATGTCGGATATTACAGTGCCGTTGGAGTAACTGGAGCGTATCATTCTCCAAAAAACTGTCTTCCCGGTGGTGGATGGGGAATTGATGCCATCAATCCTTATACTCTAGGTATTGGTATTGAAGGTGATGCCCAATCTGTGGTTTCAGAAATGCTTATCAGAAATGGCAATAAATATCAGGTGGTTC
>DQVD01000413.1 GCA_015661935.1 Desulfocapsa sulfexigens
ACCGAGTCCCAAGCTGGAGAGTTAACCTCTTTTGCCGGAAATTCATCCGGTCTCAGTCTTTTCTTCAACCTTGCTTTTGGCAGCCTTCTTTTTGGGATTCGTTTGAAAGCGTGCTATTCGGCGAATAATTCGAAAAATATTATCAAAAATATCTACAATTTCTACTTCACGTGCATAGGTTGCAATACGATTTGGGGCATCTGCTGTCAGGCGTTGAATCTCATGTCGGGTTATTTCTTTATTCATCCTTGCAACTTCACCCTTCATCGCCCTTACATTTTTGGCAAGTTTTTTGTCTCCATTGCTGACAGCTATAAGGGCATTATCCAGTGCTTTAACAACTTCATGGTGGAATTTCATTAGCACATTGGCCGTTTGCCTGCTCACGATGACGTTCTCATTTATACGTTTGACTGAGGAGACAACAAGATCTACGGCAATTCTGTCACCAATCCGTTCCAATCCATTTGCTATCTGGATCAAATTCACCAGTCTTTTTGATTGTAAATTGTTCAGGTCACTAGAGCTGATCATGCTGAGATATTCGATTATATGATGATGCAGGCTGTCTATAATTTTATCTTTTATTGCAATTTTCCGCACTTCGAGCTGATTACCGGTCAACGCAAGTGGCATGGACTCGTCTAACATGTTTCTGGTAAATGTCCCCATCCTGATAATTTCACGACTTACAGCTTCCAGGGCAATTGAAGGGGTGGTTAACAGGGACTCATCGAGAAATTTCGGTAAAAGATCTTCGTCTATGCGAATGGGTTTATCGGGAATCAACCACTCAACAAGTCTGGCAATCTGAGTCGTAAATCCGATAAAAAGAAAAGCATTGACCAGGTTAAAAATAGTATGGGCATTTGCGATCTGTCGAGGAGATTCTACAGCAAGGCGTGCTAATCCGTTCAACTCGTTGTGCACAGGAGATAGCGACCTTGCAATATCAGCGAGTTGCGGGATGACGCTAATCCAGAGAAACGCACCAATTACATTGAAAAGTATATGTACAACTGCAGTTCGTACAGCTTCACGAGGTTTCCCTATTGAGGCAAGGCCAGCAGTAACGCAGGTACCGATATTTGAACCAAGTGTCAGTGCTATTGCAGACTCGAGCCCAAGTAATCCCTGGCCAGACATAACAATCAAGATACCTGTTGTTGCGGAGGAAGATTGTATGATGGCCGTAAAGGCGGCACCAATTATAACTGCTATTAACGGACTTTCCAGGGTAATCATAAGGTTGATAAAGGGGTCGTATGAACGCAGTGGTTTCATACCATCGCTCATAACGCTCATGCCGTAAAAAACCAGTCCGAGGCCAAGGATCATTAAACCATATTGTCGCCAGTTGCTTTTCTTTGCTACTAACGATAGAAAAAAACCGATGGCGATGAGTAACAATGCAAGTTTTGTCACTTTAAACGCAAGAATCTGTGCAGTGATGGTGGTGCCGATATTTGCACCTATTATGACAGGGACACTCTGGGACATGGACATGATCCCAGCAGAGATAAAGCCAACCAGAAGAACCGTAGTAACCGATGATGACTGTATAATGGATGTAATAATTGCCCCCATTCCGGCACCGACGAAACGATTACGGGTAAAGTGGGCAAGCAGATCCCTCATGTGATCACCGGCCGTAAGTTTTAAGGCCTTGGTCATTATATCCATGCCGAACAGAAACAGTGCAAGGCCGCCAAATAAACCACCCCATAATTCCAGGCTGGCGAAAGGGTTATTCATGTTTTTCCTCAATTTTTGAAGGAGTTTTAACGATTACAACTGGAACTTTGGAAATTTGGGCGACTCGTTCGACAACAGAGCCTAAATGAGGTGACAGATGGATGTTTAGGAAATGATTTTTAATTATTTAACCAACAGGCGTAGCAGAGCTACGTTGAGGATTAAATAATTGGAAATCGTTTTTCTAAATGTCCATATGTCTCCTCAGAATCTTAATTTATTTTTGAGTGAGCCTAAACTTCAGGATATTCTATAAACTGATATGGCCCGTCTTTGTCTTTGACGGTAATAAGATGAGAGACAAGGTTCTTTTCAGGTGTCAAGTAATGTAACTGATAGGCTGGTGCCTCCATGGTAAATTCTGAAGGCCGTTTGAGCGTCAGATCCAGTACGATTTCCAATCCCATGCCGGGTGCTGTACTTATGATAGTGTTGCACCATCCGAGATGGGCAGGCATATGGATATGACCACAAAGAATTCTTTTAATATTATGATGCTTTTTTATAAGATCTCCAAGCTTGTTTGCACCAACAAACCCATCCTCATCGGTTTCAAGAACTCTACACTTTGCAGGTGGGTGATGCATAAATATGATTGTGGGCATATCCTTTTTGTCAGATAACTGTGCTTCAAGCCAGGATAGCCTTGTTTTGCAAAGTTCTCCACCTGGTTCACCGGGGCTGGAAGAATCCAAAGCTATCAGGCGAATATCATATCCTTCAATCACATAGTTTATGAACTCTTTGTTTGCAACTGGACATGCCTTTTGTCCAAATACAGAAAGCAGGGTGGCGCGATCATCATGATTGCCTGGGACAATGTAGTAAGGGCATCCTAACTTTTTCAAAATATGTGCTGCGCGTTTGGATTCTTCCAAAAGACCATTGCAGGTGATATCTCCAGTTATCAGGACAAGATCAGGCTTGGGAATAAGTCGATTGATATTATCGACACAAAGTTCAAGGTTTTCAGCAGTTGGAACAACTCCATATGCTTTTTTGTTTTTACCGGCAATATGGGTGTCACTGATATGTGCTATTAACATAATATTTTATGCCATATCTATACGTTAATCATAATATGAATATTATTTTCAGGGCCATATCCATGGATTTATTTTTATGAGTTGGACAGTTTCATTATAATAGGCGAATTTAAATTTGTACAGTGTGATCATTATCACACTGTGACCCTCCGAATAGGCGTAGTGTGTGACCGATCGGTAATACATTGCGAAACAATTGTAAATAATAATGGAAGCATTCTTTTACGCGTTGCTGAAATACGCAAGAATTACAAAAGAACCGGTTAGTGATTATTTGAGCTCTTAGATAGGTATCTATATGTAAAATAAGGGATATATTCTGGGATTGTTTGGTTTCCGAGTGCGGCATCATGGTTCTCGGTCAATCGGTGTTTTTATTTGACTGAACGGTCATAGTTTGTTATCATTTTCCTATGACAATTAATCAACAGAACATACAGACTAAATTCGATAAAACCCTACCGGAAAGCAACTCACTACTTGCCGATGTGGACATTGCAATTGTTGGTGGTGGAGTTGTAGGATGCGCTGTTGCACGCAGGATGTCTCTTGAGGGAGCATCCGTTGTGCTGATTGAAAAAGCAGCGGATATTCTGGATGGCGCAAGTAAAGGTAACAGTGCGATTCTTCACACTGGTTTTGATGCACCTGTTGGCACGTTAGAATGGGAATGTGTTCAAAAGGGATATGACGAATATCTTTCGATAAGAGAATCCCTCAACCTTCCATTACTTAAATCCGGAGCTTTAGTTGCTGCCTGGACAAGAGAAGAAGAGGAAAAATTCTCGAATATAATAAAAAAAGGATTTGAGAATGGGGTAAAGGATTTGCAGCTTTTAAGCAGATCTGAAGCGCTCTCCCTCGAACCGAATTTATCCGGAGATATTCGTGCGGCAATAAAGGTTCCCCGTGAATATGTGATTGATCCCTGGTCCGCGCCACTTGCCTATTTAATGCAATCGCTAGCGAATGGGGGGCAAGCACTCTTTAACGCTGGCGTTACCGGGGGTGAATTCACAGGAACTTTCTGGCGTTTGAAAACTGAACGCGGCACAGTTAAAGCACGATATGTTATCAATAGTGCAGGACTTTACGGAGATATCCTTGACCGTGATGTTTTGGGTGTTTCTGATTTCACCATAAAGCCACGAAAAGGACAATTTGTAGTATTTGATAAGGCTGCCAGTAAATTAATTAGTTCAATTATTTTACCTGTACCCACCAAAAGAACTAAGGGGATTGTTCTTTTTCCAACTATCTTTGGAAACTTAATAGTTGGTCCTACGGCAGAAGAACAGGATAGCAGGGATGATGCTTCTGTAGATAAAGATATTTTGAATGATTTACATTCCCAGGCAATTAAAAAATTACCCGAACTTGAAAACATTCCGGTAACGGCGACTTATGCTGGAATTCGACCTGCAACAGAAAGACCGGAGTACAGAATAACTGAAGATACTGATCGAAACTGGATAACACTTGGGGGAATCAGGTCTACAGGTCTTACATCAGCACTCGGCATTGCACAGCATGTGCATAGCCTTCTTTTAAAACAGGGTGCGGAATTCAGAGCAGTAATCAATCCTTCAATCTCTCATGTTCCAAACCTCGCTGAACACATTAAGCGTGACTATGCAACACCAGGATATGACGAAATTGTTTGTCACTGCGAGATGGTAACTCAAAGAGAAATCAAAGCGGTACTGGACTCCAATATTTTACCTGCCGGAAGCCTTTCGGGTTTGAAAAGAAGGACAAGGGTAACCATGGGGCGGTGCCAGGGGTTCTACTGTTCAGCGCGCCTTGCTGAGTTAACAAAAGGAAAGTTCAAAGAGCCAATCGCAGTTGGAGGCGCAGATGACTGATATCATAAAGCATGAAATCTGTGATGTGGCAATTATAGGTGGTGGGCCGGCAGGGCTTGGGGCGGCAATCGAATTAAAGAAAAATGGTATATCTCGTGTAGTTGTTCTTGATCGCGAAACAGAAGCTGGCGGAATCCCCAGACATTGTGGACACCCTCCATTTGGTATATCTGAATTCAAACGAGTACTTACTGGACCAACCTATGCTAATCGAATTGTCCAAAGCTCTATTGATGCAGGGGTCGAAATATTTCCCAAAACCACCGTTACGTCACTGGGAAGGGAAGGGCGGCTGAGCTTAATATCTCCTGAAGGAATTATTGAACTTAAAGCAAAACGCGTTCTTGTTGCAACAGGTACAAGAGAAACCCCACGTTCTGCAAGAAAAGTATCCGGCCAGAGAGCAATGGGCATATGTAACACTGGTGCATTGCAGGCAATGGTTTATCTGAAAAATTCTATTCCTTTTAGAAATCCGGTTTTGGTGGGAACAGAAATAGTGAGTTTTTCAGCGTTATTCACCTGTAGAAAAGCTGGGATCAAGCCCGTGGCAATGCTTGAGGAAAACAGCAGGCCAACAGTCATGTGGCCCATTAGCTTTGCAGCTAAAGTATTTAGAACACCGTTGTTATTAAATACTTCAATTGTCGATATCCTTGGCAAGGAACGTGTCAATGCAGTTCGAATATCCAATAATAATGGTATTGAAAAAGAAATTGCCTGCGATGGCGTTTTGTTCACAGGACAATTCACTCCTGAATCAAGCCTGGTAAGGATGAGTCATCTTAAGATCAACAAGGTGACAGGGGAACCCATAGTTGACGAACATGGCCGTTGCTCAGATCCAATTTACTACGCAGTTGGTAATGTTGTTTTTAGGCCTGTGAAAGTTGCAGGCCGATGTTGGAGTGCGGGACGTAGCACTGCTCAATGGATAACAAAAGATTTATTGGAAAATAGTTTATAGCAGCAGTGTGATAAAGATGTTTTCTATATTTTTTCTATATTTATGTATCGGAAAAACAAAGTTTCTGTGTGAATCATTCTTGGAAGAGGATGCCAGATGAAAACCAACTGTAGTTATTTTAGCCGTAGGCTGCTAACTATTCTGTCTTCTGAATGTGCCCGCGGGGCATCATGTCCTTGGATAGTTGCCTAGGATAACGCATAACGAATTATAAAAGTACTTATCGGTAGT
>DQVD01000042.1 GCA_015661935.1 Desulfocapsa sulfexigens
ATTGCGCTTGCTGCTAAAGATATTCTGACCAATTTTTTTTGTGGAATCTCTGTTTTCATGGATCGCGCGTATAAGGTTGGAGAATATATTACTCTTGACTCAGGCGAACGGGGAGAGGTGTGGAAGGAGGGGATTGCTCCACCAAGATTAAAACCCGGGATGATGTTATGATTATCATCCCCAATGGTATCATGGCAAATTCTAGGATTATTAATGAATCAGCTCCCCAGCCAAGATTTCGTATACGGCTTGATATAGGTGCTTCTTCTCTGGATTCGTGATCCACGTGAAAAGGGACGGCAGACACATCTGTTGCTGAAAGAGGTGTATCGCTGTTTCAATGAGAGCAACGTTTCTATTCCATTTCCCCAGCGTGACGTTTAGGTAAGAAAAGCGGAAGAGTGGCAGGAATAGGGAGAAGAAAGACTGAAGGCGGAAGGAAAACAAAAAAAAGGCTCAATTCCATTTGGAACTGAGCCTTTTTTGTTAAATTGAAATTGCAGTGTTACTTCAGGGAGCAATACCGATTTCTTTCTCTTTCTTATGAACAGCCAGACGAGTCTTAATGGCAGTGTCTGGAATAAGAGACATTGAGTCAATTTCAAGTTCAACCAGAAAGGTGGCAAAATCAGGGAAATCAGATGGGCCCTGGCCACAAATTCCGATTTTCTTTTTACGGCGCTTGGCAGTTTTGATGACCATGCGGATCATATCTTTTACTGCTTCGTTACGTTCATCAGCGATACCGGCAATAAGGCCGGAGTCACGATCAAGACCGAAAGTAAGCTGAGTCAGGTCATTGGATCCGATTGAAAAACCGTCAAAGATATCAGCAAAAGCATCTGCAGAAATTACGTTACTTGGAATTTCACACATAACGTAAAGCTCAAGGCCATTTTCGCCTTGCACCAGGCCACATTCCCTCATAACCTGGATGACTTTTTTACCCTCTTCAGGAGTACGGCAGAACGGAACCATCAGTTTGATGTTGTCCAGTCCCATTTCGTTACGGGCTTTTAACAGACCAGCACATTCGAGCTCAAATGCGGGGCGATATTTAGGATCATAATAGCGGGAAGCTCCACGCCATCCGATCATTGGATTTTCTTCTTTTGGCTCGTACAGTGTACCACCGATGAGGTTAGCATATTCGTTACTCTTGAAATCAGAGAGACGAACGATAACATCGTTGGGGTAGAACGCAGAGGCAATACGGCCAACACCTTCTGCTACCTTATCGATAAAGAACTGGCGCTTATCGCTGTATGCCCCGGTTTTGGCATCAATCTTAGCAACGATTTCTTTCTTCTCAGGATCGTCTGATTTCTTCAACTCTTCGTAATTATAAAGAGCCAGAGGATGCAAGCCGATGTGAGAGTTGATAATAAATTCTTCACGGGCAAGTCCAACACCATCATTCGGAATCTGGCATTCGGTGAATGCTTTTTCCGGAATGGCAAGGTTCATCATGATTTTAGTCTTGGTCTCGGGCAGGTTACCAAGATCCTGTCGGTCAATTTCAAACTTGAGCAGCCCCTCATACACAAAGCCGGTTTCACCTTCAGCAGAAGATGCGGTGATCTCCATACCGGTTTTGATATGCCCGGTGGCATTCCCTGTTCCGATTACACATGGGATACCAAGTTCACGGGAGATAATTGCAGCATGGCAGGTACGTCCACCACGGTTAGTGATTATAGCTCCAGCAATCTTCATGATTGGTTCCCAGTCGGGATCGGTCATGTCGGTAACAAGTATTTCACCTTTTTTAAAGGTACCGATATCTTTTACATCGTTAATACAATGGGCAACACCCTGGCCAATTTTTGAACCAACGGCCAATCCTTCAACGAGCACTTTACCAGTTTCAAGGAGCTTATAGGTCTCCATCATTCCTTTGTTTGCCTGAGAGTGAACAGTTTCAGGGCGAGCCTGAACAATAAACAACTCACCGGTTCCAACGTTTACTCCGTCACCATCTTTAGCCCACTCGATATCCATTCCTTTTCCGTAATGGTCTTCGATGATACTGGCCCATTCAGCAAGTTTGAGAATCTCATCGTCGCTGATAACATAGGAATTACGCTCTTCTTCGGTTGTATCAATATTTTGTACTGGCTCAGATGTGGAAGGGTCATTATCATAGATCATTTTGATCTCTTTTGATCCTACCTTCTTGCCAACGATCGGGCGAAATCCTTCTTTCAGTTTTGGTTTGTACACGTAGTATTCATCGGGGTTTACAGCACCCTGAACAACATTTTCGCCAAGGCCCCAGGCACCGGTGATAAAACAGGCATCCTTGAAGCCGGACTCGGTGTCAATGGTGAACAGAACACCGGAAGAAGCAGAGTCGGATCGCACCATCTTCTGAATGGTGATGGAAAGATAAACATCAAACTGGCTAAAACCCTGATGTTGACGGTAGGAGATGGCGCGGTTGGTAAAAAGAGATGCAAAACAGCTGCGGCAGTTATCAATAATTGCTTCGTATCCGTGAATGTTCAGGTATGTTTCCTGCTGACCGGCAAAAGATGCATCCGGAAGATCTTCTGCAGTTGCAGAAGAGCGAACAGCGACATCGCAATTTTCACCATACTGTTCTTCCATTACCTTGTAGGCTTTAATGATCTCATCACGAAGGTCGTCTGGAAATTCTGCGTTACGAATAATATTACGACATTTTTCGCCGCGTTCTGCAAGATTTGCCATATCTTCAATGTCAAGATCAGCAAGAACGTCGCGGATATTCTGCTCAATACCTGCTGCTTTTAAGAGATATCTGTAGGCATAGGCAGTGATGGCAAAGCCGTGGGGAACTGCAACACCTTTGGCAGTGAGATGCTGGTACATTTCGCCAAGGGACGCATTTTTTCCACCCACAAGAGGGACATCTTCAATGCCGATATCGTCAAACCATAGAATTAATTCTTCGTCGTGACTTTTGGCCATCGTTATTTCTCCTACTGAAAGTAATTGTTGAGAGGACATGTCCGGTAATTCGAATATGCCAAAAATGAAAAATCAGCCTCTATATAAAAGAGTGACAAATGAAAGTCAAAAAAATCTGATACATCATATAAAAAAAATTGTCAATTCGTCAAGTAATTGGGAGAAAAGTTTAAATTTTTATTAAATGAAAGAGTAGAAGAGAAAGGGGAAGTATGATACTGTTTTTTTCAGAAAACTCCTGGTTGTACTACTGGAAATAAAACTAACCCTGTTTAGGAAGAAAGGCTGTTCACTGGATAAGTGCCTTATCAGAAAATTTCTTTGAAAAAAACAGGAAATTGTTCTGTAAGGCACTAAACGGAAAAAGAGGAGGTTTAGTGTATGTCTCAGGCTGCAAAGATAAAAGAATTGTATGGCAAATGCAATATTGGAAAAGTCCACTCTGAAAGTAATTATTTTGCACTTGTCAGGGAACTGGTCAGTTTGCGTAATGAAGAAGGGACACAGTGGCAGTCCGCGATAGATCAGGTATATGCTTTGATTATGGATGAAATTATCTGTAATGAAGGAAGTCCAGTGACTCCAGTCAAGTTTGGTACCTCCGGCTGGCGCGGGATGATAGGAAAAGATCTCTTTGTACGTTCAGTTTCTTTTGTGACAGCGGCTATACTTGAGCTTTATTTGAGCATTGATAAACAGCCGGATCTTTGTGAGTTTTTAGGAGTGAAAAGCCTTGAAGAAGCCAAGACACGGGGCTGCGTACTAGGTTTTGATAACCGGTTTGGTGGGGAAATTTTTGCCGGTGCAGCCACCGAAGTATTAATTAACGCTGGTTTTAAAGTTCATTATGCCGGGGAATCCACCACGGGAGTTCTTTCTGCGGCGGTGCTTGAATTAAATGCAGCCTTTTCCGTAAATCTAACTCCATCTCATAACCCACTTGAATATGCGGGGTTTAAATATAATGCAGCCGATGCAGGTCCTGCAGCGGAAGAACTTACCGGACGCATCACAGATAAGGCCCGGGAAATTATTGATGGTGTTGGTTCACCGCTTGTGTCATTGGATAAACCTGTTGTTTCTCCGGCTGAGCGCGATGATGTGCAGCCCTTTGAAGCACTGGAGACATGGAAACAGCTGGTTCGTAAAAATAAAGATATTCATGATGTTCATTATGATGAAATAATGAACAGTTTTGCAAAAGACACAGAAGTTGTGATGGTCATCGATTCAGTTCATGGAGCAAGCAGGATTCATATTCCATCACTTTTTGAAGGTGTTGAAACTGATCGTCTGATTCAACTGCGTGATAGTTCAGATGTTACTTTTAATGGTATAGCACCTGAACCGTCATCAGCCAATATGGCAGGTGTTATGGAGGCACTGATTGCCCGGAAGGAACCCTTGAAAGTGGGGGCTATAATTGATCCCGATGGTGATCGCATCAGGTTTACCGATGGAACGGTTGAGATCAGTATGAATCAGTTTGGGGCCATGGCCTATCATTTTCTCCATGAAGTGAAAGGAAAGAAGGGGATGGTTGCAAAAACTGTGGCTACCTCCAATCTTGCCAATCGTCTGGCAGATGTTTTTGGGGAAGAAACCTTTGAAGCGCGAGTTGGGTTTAAAGAATTTAAGCCTGTAATCGGAAAAGCTCTGGTCTACTTCGAAGAATCTGACGGCATCTCAATCATTGGCCACACTCCAGAAAAAGATGCCTATATTGGTTTGCTGCTCGCGCTGGATATGGTGATTAGCCGCAGGCAGAATCTTGGGGACTATCTTGCTGAGATTGAAAAGGAGTATGGAGCCTATTATCCTGACCGGGACGGCTTACCCGTAAGTGTCCACGGCGCTGAATTAACAGCTGCTCTGTCAAAACTTGAGAAATATGATGTGGGAGCCTCTGTCAGTGTGGGTGGCACAGAACAACTCATCAGCCAGGTAATAGATATTGATGGCCGAAAGATGATTTTCGAAGATGGTTCCTGGCTTATGATCAGGCCATCCGGTACGGAACCCAAGGTTCGCTTCTATGTGGAATCACGGACAGAAAGTGGTACTGCGGCACTGGTGGAAGCAGCTCGTGTTATGTTGGATGAAATTGGTCTTATATAAAAACTATTCCTCCATTGATTTTTAGCTGTCCGGTATTAGAGTAGTTGGATTATCAGGAAAATAATCCGGTTCTAATAAATTAGGGCGATTATAATATCGTCAGAGAACATATTCAGGAGTAAATCATGTGGGAATATACAGATAAAGTTCAGGAACATTTTTTGCGTCCCCATAATGTTGGGGAAATTGAGAATCCAAGCGGTCTTGGTGATGTGGGATCTCTGGCCTGTGGCGATGCACTGAAGCTGACTTTAAAGATTGAAGATGATGTAATAGTTGATGCTAAATTTAAAACATTTGGTTGTGCTTCAGCCATTGCCTCTTCTTCTGCACTCACCATCATGGTGACTGGTATGACTGTTGATGAAGCGGAAAAGCTTACCAATGATGATATCGCGGATTATCTGGGTGGCCTGCCTAAAGAAAAGATGCACTGTTCAGTCATGGGGCGTGAGGCACTCGAAGCTGCCATTGCAGATTATCGTGGTGTAATCCTGCCAATGGCTGAAGGTGAGGTTGTTTGCGAATGTTTTGGGGTAACTGATCTTGATGTGATTCGGGCAATCAAAGAATCTGATCTTCGTTCTGTTGAAGAAATTACCAACTTTACTAAAGCTGGTGGTGGTTGTGGAAAATGTGAAGATAAGCTTCGAGATCTTCTTCAGGCAACCATTAGCGAGACTCCTGTTGTTCCGGTTACTGCTGATGGACCGAAACGACTGACCACCCTTCAGAAGATTAAAAAAATTGAAGAAGTACTTGAGCGCGAAATTAAACCAGCCCTGAAAAAAGATGGTGGTGATATCGAGCTTGTGGATGTTGATGGGGATTTCGTAATGGTTTCGTTGCGCGGTGCGTGCACCAGTTGTGCCAAATCTCAAACAACTCTTAAAGAGTATGTGGAGAAAAAATTGCGTGAGTTGGTGCTCGATACTCTTATTGTGGAGGAAGTAAAGTAATGAAATGTGATTCCAAAGATGTAATTTACATGGATAATAATGCCACCACCAGAGTTGCCCCGGAAGTTGTGGATTCCATGATGCCTTTCCTCACTGAATGCTATGGAAATCCATCCAGTATGCATAACTTTGGTGGTCAGGTGGGCGGTGCTGTTGAAAAGGCAAGAGCTCAGGTGGCTGAGTTGATTGGAGCGGATCCAAAAGAAATTACATTTACCAGCTGCGGAACAGAGAGTGACTCCACTGCAATCATATCTGCTTTGCAGGTTTTCCCTGAAAAGAGACACATTGTAACCACCAGGGTAGAGCATCCTGCTATTAAACACCTCTGTGAAAATCTGGACAGGCTCACCGGACATAAACATCGCGTTACCCGCCTTCAGGTGGATTCGGATGGTACTCTTGATCTCGCAAAGTATGAAGAGGCTCTGGCTGAAGATACTGCCATAGTTTCTGTGATGTGGGCCAACAATGAGACCGGGGTGATTTTTCCAGTAGAAAAAATGGCAGCCATGGCTAAGGAACGTGGTATTCTCTTTCACACTGACGCGGTTCAGGCTGTTGGAAAAATCCCGATAAATTTAAAAGAACTTGATATTGATTTTCTCTCGCTCTCCGGACATAAACTTCATGCTCCAAAGGGTGTCGGGGTTTTATATGTGAAACGTGGAACGCCTTTTGTTCCTTTTCTGGCGGGTGGACATCAGGAAGGCGGCAGGCGTGGAGGAACGGAAAATGTTGCCTCCATTGTTGGTCTTGGCAGAGCATGTGAGCTTGCAGCAGAGACAATGGAAGAAGAAAACACCAGAGTGAGGGCGCTTCGAGATCGTCTTGAGGAGGGGTTGCTTGCAGCAGTTCCTAAATCCATGCTAAATGGACACAAGACTGACAGACTCCCTAATACCACCAATATCAGTTTTGAGTTTGTGGAAGGCGAGGCCATTCTACTGCATATGAATCTATATAATATCTGTGCCTCATCGGGATCTGCCTGTACTTCAGGGTCTCTTGAACCATCTCATGTCCTGCGGGCCATGGGGGTTCCCTTTACTGCTGCCCATGGATCAGTCAGGTATTCTTTAAGTGTTTATAATACAGACGCTGAAGTAGATTATGTTCTGGAGAAAATGCCTCCAATTATTGCTGGATTACGTGAACTTTCACCCTTCTGGAAGGCGGAATAATTATGCAGATTGTTGATCCCTCATACACGATTCAGGATGATCTGGACAAGGCATCACTTGTTGTACGCCTTGAGGCCTGCGGCCGTATTTGTTACAAGAGCGAAGATTTGATTAATAATGATTCAGCTCTGCCTTTTGTAAAGAAAATTGCTGCCCATGGTCATAATTCTGTCATGGAAATGGCTGTGGTTACACTCGGCGTAAAATGTACAGATGAACAATTTGATGCTTTACTGGCATTGGAACCTAAGTATCTTTTTATTGATCGGTTGGATTCTGAGGTTTTAGTGACTGCCTCTATTCGAAGCCTTAGAGAGTTGTATCAACGGGCAGGAAAGACAGCCATTGTTGAAGCCATGGTTGCTTTTATGGCTGATGGTCATGACTATCTGTTTGAAGGTGTTTGGGATGGTGGGCATGGTCAACTTGCAGAAAACAATATAGAGGTACGGAAACTGGAGCTGGCAGAGGTGGAGACACTTTCTCCAGAACTTCTTGCCAAACACCGTTTCAGCGGAGTGCTGTTTATTACCAATCGCGCTGTGACCCATGAAATAGTGAGGCACCGCCCCTGTTCATTCCTTCAGGAAAGCCAGCGATATTGTCGTTACAGTCAGGATAAATTTGATAATCAGGTGACTTTTATTAAGCCCATGTTTTATGAAGAGGGCACCGAGGAATTTGCACTCTGGCAAAAGGCCATGGAGGATACCGAAGCAATTTATTTAAAATTGCTCGAGACCTCTACTCCGCAGGCTGCTCGAACTGTTTTGCCAAATTCCTGTAAAACTGAAATATTAGTTTATTGTAATCTTGCTGAGTGGCGACATATTTTTAATCTTAGAACCACTCCGGCGGCTGAGCCGTCCATGCGTGAAGTGATGATCCCGCTTGCTGCAGAAATGAAGGAGCGTTATCCTGCTGTCTTTTAAAATCCTGCACTTTATAAAAATAGAAAGCTCTTATCCTTCAATTGGGATGGGAGCTTTTTTTTGCCCATCCGTACCTGTATTGACACTTTGTTAAGAATTAGTTATATAGAGCATCAATTCTGATGAAGTAACAAACCAACTCGTCCTGAGTGAAATCGGGTTTAACAAATTAACTTTTATTGCAAAGGAGATCTATATGGCTCTTGATCCAACGAAACATGCTGACTGGGAGATCGCAGCTGAAGCTGAAACCTGTATGAAAACTGTTTATCAGCTCGGGGAGGAGCTTGGACTTGAAAAGGAAGAAGTTCTTCCATATGGACATTATGTCGGAAAGCTTGATTTTAATAAAATCATGAGCCGTCTTGCTGATAAACCTGACGGAAAATACGTTGATGTAACAGCTATCAGCCCAACTCCACTTGGTGAAGGTAAGTCAACCTCTGCCATGGGTCTTGTTCAGGGACTTGGAAAACGTGGTAAGTCTGTTGTCGGGGCCATTCGTCAGCCATCCGGCGGACCCACCATGAATATCAAGGGGTCCGCTGCCGGAGGTGGACTTGCCCAGTGTATTCCGCTCACCGAATTTTCTCTTGGTCTTACCGGTGATATCAATGCCATTATGAATGCGCATAACCTTGGTATGGTAGCCCTTACTTCCCGTATGCAGCATGAATGTAACTACACCGATGAGCAGCTTGCCCAGCGTAACCTTAAACGTCTGGATATCCATCCGAAGAAGATTGAATTTAACTGGATCATAGATTTCTGTGCACAGGCACTGCGTGATATTACCATCGGTCAGGGACCAGGCAAAATGGATGGTTTCACCATGAAGTCATCTTTTGCCATTGCTGTATCTTCAGAAATCATGGCAATCCTTGCCATTGCTAATGATCTTGCAGACATGCGTCGTCGTATTGGTAAAATTGTTGTGGCATATGACAAACAGGACAGGCCAATCACCACTGCAGACCTAGAAGTTGATGGCGCTATGACAGCGTGGATGGTTCAGGCTATTAATCCAAATATTATGCAGACTCTTGAAGGACAGCCGGTTCTTGTTCATGCTGGTCCTTTCGCCAATATCGCCATTGGTCAATCTTCTGTTATTGCTGATAAAGTTGGGCTCAAAATCGCAGATTACAATGTTACAGAATCAGGATTTGGTGCTGATATCGGATTTGAGAAATTTTGGAACCTTAAATGTCGTTTCTCAGGCAATAAACCTAATTGTGCGGTTGTTGTTGCAACCATTCGTGCTCTTAAATGTCATGGTGGGGCACCAATTCCAATTCCAGGTAAACCAATGCCTGAAGAGTACAACTCAGAGAACGTGGGCTGGGTCGAGGAAGGTTGTAAGAATCTTCTTCACCATATTGAGACCGTTAAGAAAGCTGGTATCAATCCTGTTGTTTGTATCAACGCCTTCTTTACTGATACTGACAATGAAATTAAAGCAGTTCGTCGTATCTGTGAGGCCGCAGGAGCTCGTGTTGCCCTGTCTCGTCATTGGGAACATGGTGGAGATGGTGCCCTTGAATTTGCTGATGCAGTTGTTGATGCCTGTGAAGAACCAAATGACTTCAAGTTCCTCTATGACCTGAGTGATCCACTTGATAAACGTATCGAGCTCATCGCTAAAGAAGTTTATGGGGCAGATGGCGTTACATATACCCCGGAAGCTCAGGCGAAATTAAAACGACTGGCTGCTGATCCTGATATGGCTGAGATGGGAACCTGTATGGTTAAAACTCACCTTTCTCTTTCTCATAATCCTGCTCTTAAAGGAACACCTACCGGATGGACCTTGCCGATTCGTGATGTTATGACATATAAAGGCGCTGGTTTTGTTGTGCCCATAGCTGGAGCAATTAGCCTTATGCCTGGAACCGGTTCTGATCCTGCTTATCGCCGGGTTGATGTTGATGTTGAGACCGGAAAAGTAAAAGGTGTGTTCTAGGATGTATCTGTAATTTTTACAGTTAGTAAGATATAGCCAGCCTGTGAGTGTTGCTCATGGTCTGTGAAATTGCGGGTTAGGAAAAGGTTACTTTTCTTAACCCGTTTGTTTTTTTTTAAAAAAAGTTGTATTGTTAGATATGTTGGTCGTAATGATGGTCAGCGAATCTATTATATAAGCATTTTATTCTATAGGTATATTTAAGGATATGGCGGTTAAACAAAAAATAGCTAAGAAGAGAAGTTCTCTAAAAGGAACGATTAAAGACCGTTCTGGTGCAGGAAAAGTAAAGGTCGGAGAACTTCTTAGTAAGGCTGGCTATATCACTCCTGCTCAGCTTGAAGGGGCCAAGAAAGAGCTCAAGAAAAAAGGCGGTCGCCTGGGCGCTATTCTGCGCCAGTTTGATTATATTGAGAAAGACACTGTTTATAATTTCCTGAGCCGTCAACATAATTTCACTCCTGTTTTAATCACTAAAGAACCACCCAATAAAGAAGCAGTAAAGCTAATGCCCTATGAGCTGGCCAAAGAATTTATGGCTTTTCCTCTTCGGCTTGCTGGAAATACATTTCAGATAACCATGGCTGAACCCACCAATACAGAAGCGGTGGAAAAACTCCAGGCAACCCTGGGGAAAGATATAGATGCCTGTGTTTCAATGGAGGACGATATTGTTGAAGCCTATAAGAAGTATTATGGGATCGATGATGCTGAGGCCGGAAGTTTTTTCAGCAGTGGAGAAGAGGCTGAAGAGGAGATGGCAGTTACTGAGGTAGATGACTTTGGTTCCATTGTGGCTGAGGTAGCTGATGAATTTGAGATTGAAACAACCGAAGAGGATATTGGTGGTGATCAGTTTGCTGCAACAGATGCTCCCATTATTAAATTGGTCAATGGTATTCTGGTGAAAGCGGTACAGGATGGTGTTTCTGATATTCATGTAGAACCTTATGAAAAAACCATGCAGGTCCGCTATCGTAAGGATGGTACACTTTTCAAATCTATGAACCTTCCTCTCAGTATTAAGAATGCTATGGTTGCAAGGTTGAAAATTCTTGCTGATCTGGATATTACAGAACGTCGTGTTCCTCAGGATGGTCGTATTAAAATGCGGCTTGGAAGAAACCGCTCAGTTGACTTTCGTGTTTCATCTCTTCCAACGCTGTTTGGTGAGTCTGTTGTACTTCGTA
>DQVD01000044.1 GCA_015661935.1 Desulfocapsa sulfexigens
CCATCAAAAAGATGAAACAAAAAAACTGGCAGACTATCAAAAAAGAATGCCAGTCCCGCCTTTCTTCCCTGCCTGACCTGCTGGCCGGTAAAATCCCCAAAGCTCTACAGGAAATTTTTATGATTCAGGGCAAGGGGCTTTTTCCAACTCCTTCAGAAATCACCTTTGACTGCAGCTGCCCGGACTGGGCCTCCATGTGTAAGCATGTTGCCGCCACTCTGTATGGTGTGGGTGCTCGTCTTGATGAGGATCCTGCACTTTTTTTCACATTGCGACAGGCTGCAATTGATGATCTGGTCAGCCAGGCAGTACAGAGTAAGGCCTCATCAATAATTGAAAAATCCACAACTGGAAGCAGCAAGGTTATTGCTGATGATAAACTCTCTGATCTGTTTGGTCTTGATATGGATGATCTCGTCCCTGTCAAACCTGCAAAAAAGAGGAAGAAAAAAACGCAAAAACAAAAGACACCATCCAAGGACGACTTACAGGGCCACCCTACTGCCAT
The DNA here is from genome assembly GCA_015661935.1 of Desulfocapsa sulfexigens. Classification (GTDB taxonomy): domain Bacteria; phylum Desulfobacterota; class Desulfobulbia; order Desulfobulbales; family Desulfocapsaceae; genus Desulfocapsa; species Desulfocapsa sulfexigens_A. Next base: position 509 of record DQVD01000044.1, read on the forward strand.
CTCTCTGGTGGAACATTGTCTTAACACGAGCCAGCATGGCCTCAACATTAAAGAGTTGCAGGAGAACACAGGATTTCCGGCAAGAAAACTATATGGTATACTGCATCGCTTGAAACAACAGGGGAAGATAAAAAATCCTGCATATGGTGTCTACAAAAAGATCCTTTCTGAACAATCATGACTGACCCAACCACCCAAAACAGCTCCCATTAGCGTCCACTGCTACTTTCGAGCGTGCTCCTTGTCACACAAGGTGATACATTACTAATGGAGGTGCATAATTATGAAAGATACAACCATGACAATACATCTGTTTAACAAGACCAAAAGTAGATTAGACACACGTTTTCCTGCTATTGCCCCTGATCAAATCGTAGTCTGCTCCCCCTGCTTTTTGGTTCGGATTACTCTGAAATACTCACCGCTACTCTAAGTCAATATAGGGGAGGTATGTTAATTTTCAAAGCCCCTGAAACCTCCTTTCAAATGAAGTTATTGCGCTTTACTTTAACCATGTAAGAGGCTTTCGTTTGTGATGAAAGCAGGAAACAATCAAAATCTCAGAAACAAAAGGAAGGAATATTATCGAATAAGGGAATCTTCGAAGAATTACATGGCGATATTCACCTTCTATTTGTGGATGTGCAAGAGGCATCCGTATGGCTAACTCCACCGCAACCTCTACTGCACGAGCAAATTCATACCCTAATCCTAGAGAACATGATTCATACCAATCTTGAGCCTCAAAGATCTCCTGTTCCGCTTCTGGTCGAAAAACTACTTGCATCAATAATTATTTGTGGAAAAGTTTTGACCGTACTTCTTTCCAAGGGATTCCGGAAGTAGGATCTGCTTGATGGGCATCCCGGCGACGATCTAATTCTACCAGTTCTGTCTTGGAGAGTTTGAGGCTATCATGAGACTCAGACGGCACTGTCGCTATAGTATCCCAAATGTCTTCAACAAGTTGAATTCTTTCTGAAATTGGCATCTTTTTTACATCTTCCATAAGAGTGTTCATCTCTTCACCTTATTATCCTGAAGAAAATTGACGAATGATTCAAATTCATGCCAACAGTATAGCAATGGGGATATTATTTGTCATCTTTGTTCAACTCAGTTTTGATTAAGGGGAGGTATGTTAGTTTCCTGTTATACTGCTCTGCAGTGTATCGTGTATCGTGGCGCTCTGCGCCTGCAAGAACAGGGCTGGAAAACTAAGATGCGCAGAGCGCACAAAGATACGTAACACCGCGGAGCGGATGTCACGAGTATGGGGTCGAGTATCAATTCATTCGCGAATCACGATAGCAGTTAGGTTGGAGAAACACATTCTCCTGAATATTTTTGCAATTCATCCATAAATGCACTGAGAAGTTGCCCGGAAGGAAGCTGGGCCATGGGATTTATACCCAGAAGAAGCAGCCTGAATAGCCCGTTCAAAAACAAGTAACGCTTGATCCGACAAACGGATCGGCAGCAAGACCTGCTGCTATGAGACACAAAAATTGGATAGCGGTCAGGAAGGATCTCTATCTCCTGAAATCACCAGCAAATTATCCTCTTGAGAAACAAGATAATCAACATCCGGATTTGAGATAAACTCCCCGGTACTCCCCTTCTGCACACCTAATACTATAGCGTTGGATTGTGCTTTCATCGCAACTAAAACATCAATAAATTTCATACCAATCAGTTCCTCCGGTACCGACATGGAATAAAAATCGTTGCCGTAACGGCTGCTGAGAAGTTCGGAGATCACTTTGCTGATACCGTGATCGCTCGCCGCACTGGCTATCAGATGACTGCTCATTTCACTGCCTATTATAATTTCATCGGCATTGGCTCGCAGGCAATACTGCTCATTGGCCTTATCCACCAGCTCCACCACAGTATAAACATCGGGATTTATACTCTCTATGGTAAGAGTTGAAAGAACCACCTTGGCATCCCGGGCCGTTGTCTCCACCGAGTCATCGCCGAGCACCACCACGGTGCGTGCTTTTTGCAAATTGGCTTTTTCCAGCGTTTCCTCGTTTACAGTTCCTCTTACAAAAAACAGATTGTTATCATCAATTGGTTTTTCTTCAATATCGGCAATCAGGACAAGGCGGGTATTGCTCGTTTGAGCATCGGCCCGCAACTCTTTGATAACAGCCCGGGTACGATGATTCCATTCACAGATAATAATATGATTGTCAACCCTTGATGCGCACATCCCCCTGTCCTCCTTCATTCGTTTATGTATTAATAGAGTGGCAAGACTGGCGCTTAGCATACCAAGCAAACCGATACCAAAAAACATGATGAGTACAGCCAGGATTCTTCCTTCTGCTGTACTCGGTGAAATATCACCATAGCCCACCGTGGTTAGAGTGACAATGCTCCACCAGATACCACTTGCAAAGGAAAGGTCTGGCTCAAAAAATGCGACCAAAGCACCGCTGCTCAATACAATGACAAGAATGACAGCCAGCAGATTAATCACATTCTCCCGCTGCAGAAACAGAAGGAGCTGTTGCAGAGTTCTTTTCATACTTCCAACCTTCTGTGGATGGTTTTGCGATTGATACCAAGCAGAGACGCGGCTTTTTGTTTATTGCCGTTACATTTGTTCAAGACATATTTGATATATTGGATTGCTACTTCAGCAAGGGGTTTTACCTGTGCAAAAGAAAAAAGTTTCTGCTCCTGGCTGGCCACCAGTATTATAGGGAATGGAGTCTCATCAAGTCTCTCCAGAGCCTCCCTGCCGTTTGCTGCCATGGTCACACCATAGCTTTTCTCCAAAAGAACCTCCTGAATAAAATCACGTATATCCTGGTCATCTTCAACCACAAGAATATTGATTTTACTATCCTGAGTTATCACTGTTCCAGTTGAGCTTTTTCCGGTCGATAAGGGACTTGGTTGCTAAGCGGTAATCCTCCAACTTCAAGACTGATTGCATTAAATTTACAAGCCTTACTGCAGGCAAGACAGGAGATGCACTCCATATCATCAGGTGATTCATTAAAGTGTACGCCCATGGGACAAACAGCATGACAGGCCTCACAATGAGTGCATCTTTCAGCATCAAGACGCAGCTTGACCAGTTTTATTTTGCTGAACAGCGCATAAAAAGCTCCAAGCGGACACGCGGTTCGACAAAAAGGCCGACTGGCCAAAACCGCCCAGACAATGAAAAATATAAGGATAACAAGCTTGTTCAGGAAAAGCAGCCCCAGGCTTTCCCGAAGCCCCGGTCGCAGAATAAGTAGAGGTAAGCCTGCCTCTAATGTACCTGCCGGGCAGACATACTTGCAAAACCATGTCTGGCCAAATCCGAACGCATCAACTGCAAAAAGAGGCAGAAGAAAAACCATAAAAAGCAGTAGTGCATATTTTATGAAGCGTAACGGCCGCCAGATACCAAACTTTGGAGAAGGGATCTTATGGAGAAGCTCCTGGAAAAGACCAAATGGACAGGCCCAGCCGCAAACCATCCGGCCAACAAAGCTGCCAATTGCGCCCATGGCTCCAATAACATAAAATCCGACGTAGATCTGACCGTTTTCAAGAGCCAGACGAATCCCGGCCATAAGTTGCTGCAGAGCACCGAGTGGGCAATAGCTTGTGGCTGCAGGACAGGAATAACAGTTGAGCCCCGGCGAGCAGATTACTTTGAGCGGCCCCTGGTATATCCCTCTGGTCACCGGAAAATTCCAGTACCCGTTAGTTATAAGGAAAAACAGCGCCTGTACCCATTTACGTACAAAGTCCATTACCCGATCCCTATACAGGAAAGACAAATTTGTTTTGCCTGTTCAAGCACTCGTGACGGCTCACCTAAGCTGATTCCCACAGCTCCAAGGACAAGAAACACAAATATTGCCACAAATGGCGCTTTCCTGATTTTTGATGGTTGAGATTTCTTTTTCTTCTTCATTACTGATCAATAAATTGCTTCAACATTTGAGTGAATCGGGGAGAAGTCCATTGAGCAGGGCCAAGGAATCTTCTCACAATTAACCCATTTTTGTTAATAATAAAGGTTTCCGGCACTCCGGTGAGGCCATATTTTACACCCGCCGTATTGGCCTGGTCATCAAGAATTGGCATGGTAAGGCCAAGCTTTGCAGCAAAACTATCTGCTAAAGCCGGGTCATCATTGCTGAGTATGGCCAGCATCTTAAATTTATCTTTCGGCATTTTTTCATACAGTCTCTGCATTGAGGGCATCTCCTCACGACATGGAGCACACCAGGTCGCCCAAAAATTAACAAAGACAACTTGTCCTTTTAATTCAGAGAGTGTCCAGGTTTTACCTTGCCTATCAACAAGAGTAAAGTCCGGAGCAGGTTTTCCAACCTTGGCGACATCAGGGGCAGAGCCACAACCCGCAAGGAGCATAAGAGAACTGCATAGTAGCAGTATTGTAAAAAGTGAAGTTTTCTTCATCGTAATCTGTAACAATTAAAGGTTTACCACCAATGCCGGAAGAGAAGACTATTCCCCTACTTCTTACAAGCGGCCTGGAGTTCAGATTGCACCAGTTCATGAAGCTTCCGATACCCAAACTCCTGTAAAGGTCTGCCATTAAGGACATGATGCCTGCGGGCACATTCAGAAGACAGAATAGTTAGCAGCCTGCTGCTGAAAGAACTTACAGTTGGTTTCCATCTGGTATCCACTTCCGGGAATGGTTCACACGCAGGATCCCTGAACTCGACAATATACACCTTCGCATCGTCACTGCCAAGTGTCTGAGAGTGATCTCGTATAAAAGTTGAGATATTCTCTTTGCCCAAAAAACTTGATTTATCAGCCTGTCGATTTTTGTACCAGGATCTCGCAAACATACCCCCAAAGAGTAGAGCAACGCTGGCTATAGCCAATAGTGCATTTTTCATCTGGGGAGGCACTCTCGCATTGATTCCATGCTCAAACGAGAAATCCATAAGCTGAC
>DQVD01000302.1 GCA_015661935.1 Desulfocapsa sulfexigens
ATTACTCTCAGCAATCCTTCTCTGTTTCCTCATTTCCTAACTTTCGTTAACAATGTCAGACACAAAAAGGAATTACTGAAATACAAAATAACATTAAAAATACTAACTCAGGTTCTATGGGTACCAGCTTCCCGGATTGTGGTAATAAACTCTTTCATGCTATTCAGGAACCGGTTCTGGTTGTAACTCCAGATGGAATTATTATTGATGTCAACAACACAGCACTTACTGCAGCAAAAAAAAACAGCATCAGAAATTATTGGAAAAGGAATTTGTACTATTATTCACGAACTGAAGAGATCACACTTTCCGGTGAATATCTTCTCACCATCTCTCATGTAAAAAATCTGAATGGAGAAAAAAATACTTCTTATCGCAAGAGAACTGACAAGCGATGAAATGAGAAAGGCCGATTCCCTGCGTACAGCACAAATGACTGCTATTGGAGAGCTCGCTGCAGGGGTGGCCCATGAGGTGAATAACCCCATAACCGGAATAATCAACTATGCACAACTTCTACTTGATGACAGCGGAAAAAAATTCCCTGCAGGCTGAACTTTTATTACCCTTATATCCAGTGAACTGCCTTTCTTCCTGAACAGGGTTAGTTATAGCATCATACGTGATCATGGAGGAATTGTAAAAGTTGATTCCATTATGCATCAGTACACCAAAATGACAATAGAACTTCCAACAACTGGTATCTAAAGTATGGACTCCTTAAATCAACAGGAAAAAGATACCCACATTCTGATCGTTGACGATGAGGCAAGTATTCGCCTTACCTTCGAAATGTTTCTTGCACGAGAAGGTTACGGACCAATTACCACAGCTTCAACAATGGAGGAAGCACTGGTTGCGATTCAGAATAATACATTTGACCTCATTATCAGTGATATTGTCCTTGAAGGTGAAAAAGGAACTGCTCTTCTCTGTAAAATACGAGAAGCAGGTATCGAATGTCCAGTAGTTATGGTTACCGGCTTTCCAAATCTTGACACTGCCTCAGAAGCTGTGCGTTATGGCGCCTTTGATTATATTTCAAAGCCAGTAAATAAAGAAACACTGTTAAAATTTGTTCGCCAGGCACTGAAACACTGGGACCTTGAAAATGAGAAGAAAAAACTCCTTCAGGAAAATGAAAAATTCAAAAGATACCTGGAGGCAATTTTCAGTTCTGTTCGCGATGCAATTATCACAATTGATAATAACATGAATATTATCCAGCTTAATGAAACTGCAAAGCGGTGGCTTCTTGTTAAAGATACTAACAATGATGAACGTATTAAACTGGAATCGCTTCAAAGTGAAATGGCTAAAGCATGTCTTCAGGATGCAAAACAGGTTCTAAAAAACAGAAAAGAAGTATCGGAATACCAGGTTAAATGTAAAAAAAACGATGGCAATATCAGGATTATCAGCATCAATGCAGCACCACTTGAAGATGGACAGGATGAATTCAATGGTGTTGTCATTGTGGCACGTGATATTACCATGCCGGAGTTGGAAAGAGGCCCAAACTCAAGAAATAAATTTCATGGTTTTGTTGGGGCGAGCCAGGTCATGCAAAATGTCTATAATTTAATAGAGAATGTTGGCAAAGTTGATACTGCTGTTTTAATTACAGGTGAGTCTGGAACTGGTAAAGAACTTGCTGCTGAAGCATTACACGCTGAAAGTGGAAGGTGCGATATGCCTTTGGTAAAGGTTGATTGCGCAGCAATGCCCGAAGAATTACTGGAAAGTGAGCTTTTTGGGCATACCAAAGGTGCTTTCACCGACGCTGATAAGAGTCGGGAGGGGCGACTTCTGCAAGCCCATAATGGGACACTTTTTTTAGATGAGATTGGAGATATCACACCCCATATGCAACTGCGACTCCTGAGATTTCTCCAGGAAAAGGCATTTACTCCCGTTGGCCAGGATACGCCCATTCAAGTTGATGTTCGAATTATTGCTGCCACCAATGTAAGTTTTACTAAAAAAGTAAAAGATGGAAGCTTTAGAGAAGATCTTCACTATCGATTAAAAGTTGTTGAAGTAAAACTTCCACCTCTTCGCGATCGAAAAGGTGGAGTTCCCATTCTTGTCCATCACTTCCTCTCTCTTTTCCGTGAACGCCTCAAACGTAATATTCATGGAATATCTGATCAAGCAATAGATGCTTTATCCAGATATTCATGGCCAGGAAACGTTCGCGAACTTCGCCATGTAATAGAGAGAGCATGTGTTTTATGTGAAGGTTCTACTATTTCCCTTGAACATTTCCCCGATAAGATTCAAAAACCGACTCATCCTGTGCCGCTTCCTCCAGTGCAGGGGGTCCGGTTAAATACCGCAGCATCGCTGCCTCCTTATATTAGCGAACGAGATGAAATAATCGACATTCTAAAGAGAGCCAGGGGCAATAAATCAAAAGCAGCACGCATGCTCAACATAGACAGGTCAACACTCTACCGTAAAATGCAACGAATAGGCATTCCGCCCGACATTGCCAAGCCTGTACACTCAACAAAGAACAGAGTATTGCAATAGTGTTGCGGAGCCCCGCGAAGGCAGCACCTTTGCAACACAAACGACCTTCTCACTACACATTTACAACTCTCACACTATCCCCCACATTATCTTTTTCATATCCACGCAACACCCAAGAATTCCAAAAACATCTTGTCACTGTTCCTGTCAAATATCACCCCAGTCAATTTATCCATGGCCAGGTTCTGGCTCAGAAGCGTACGCTAAGCTCATCTTGCGATTTGCTCACTCGCGACTTCACGAGATACAACGGATCTCCCTGGGTGAACACACGTCTTTCTGTACGTGAGCGCCGAGTATA
>DQVD01000421.1 GCA_015661935.1 Desulfocapsa sulfexigens
AAGATGACTTCATATTTTGAAGTGCAATGTAAGTTATTTTTGAGTGAATCCCAAGGATGCCCGCAAGCCTTCTAAGAGTACAAAGCGGCCAAGAACAATAACAGGGCAGGGAAGTGATCCCACAAATAATGGATTGTCACAGAGTCCGCCTGAAAGGTAAAGTTTTTCAGGGCGTTTAGCAAAATCGTAGGCATTCAGTGCAATCCCTTTCACAAATTTTGCTACCGCTTCTGCTTCACTTTCACCATTAACCACGGCATCAAAAATATGGCTCATTCCTAAAACTCCGCAAGTAATTGAAAAGGAGCTTTCAGGAATTGCCATCTCTGAAAAATCAAGATCGTAGTATTTCTCAAGCAGTTCAATGGTAAAGCCCATGGAAGCGCCACACTCAGCATTCCACCCCATATCTTTTATCTTTCCATCATTGTAGGTCACATATTTAATATCGCGGCTGCCGCAATCAAGTAGAGTAAAGGCTTTTTCTTCTATCAGGCTGAGTCCGCCTCGTGCCAGGGCTGTGAGTTCGTTGATATACTGTGCAGCATATCGCTTCCCGTTGTGGCCTGTGGCAAGATCTGCCTTCATGCTTTTGCGATCGATTGTATTTGTGGCGATCAGGCGCGGCGCTTCGATAGATTCGGTATTGAGAAGTTTACAGTAAGATGTTCCAAAGTCGGCAAGTAGCATAGCGATTATACCTGATTACATTCCTGAGAGTTCAAGAAATGCCTGTATCTTTGCTTTGACACTATTCCCGGCTGTTACGTCACAATCGAGAAAAAGTCCGTATGGATGTTTACTGGCCAGGTGGCGGGCGAGTGCAGTTTTGGCACAGAATGATTGGGCAAAGAATACCGTTGGAACGTCGGGATTAAAATGCATTTCAAGATTCAAATTATCAGGTGTCTTATTTTCCATGCAGCGTGTCCACCCATAAATATGGGTGGTATCCGGAAAGAATTTCAACAGTGAGAAATCCCTTGGTGGGACTCCCCAGAACCCGGCTGTAGGGGCACATGCCCGGAGAGCCTTATAAGGAAGAGGATTTTGGACAGAGGCAGTAATAGCAGCCATCTTGTCCGCAAGGTTCATGCGTGTTCTGCAAAGGGGATTGCCAAAATCTGCGGAATCATTGTTTCTGGTTCTCTCGATGCGACAATTTGGAAGAATATCTTCAAGTACTGTTGCCGTATGAACTGCGCAGTCGCATTTACCGGAGCCTGTGTCTATATAGATGATGTCCGGCTGGATCGCCAGACTGTTTGAAATCACCGTACGTAAAATCCCGCAGTAAACCCGGGGCAGGAAAGGGGAGGCAGTTTCAATGTCTATCTTTCCCTGTGGCTCATCAAGGTCAAAGATCTCAAACTCAGGTGTTGCAAGAAGCTCCATAACTGAAAGGGGTGGAACCCCCACAATCCCTGCCCGCTGTTTCTTCCGGGATGGCATCAGCTTCCCTGTTTATGTAAAAGAAAAAATCCGCTGCACCCGAATATAGCGTGAATAAGCGATGCCGCAAGAACCGGCGAAATATAATCCACCCTGGCGAGTGATTGTAAAGCACCCCACATACCCCAGGCCAGAAACGCCATGCCGCAACTTACCGGAATGGCAACGGAGAGATCTTTGCCCCATTTTCTATAGGAGATCAGGAGCACTGGCAGTCCAAGAAAAAGGAGAGGGATCCCCAGTAGCGTATAGGAAATTCTCCCGTAAAAGTTGGTTTGGGCGATCACAGTTTCTCCGTGGGTATCCTGTTTGTGCATGGCTTGAAACAATTGGGTTAACGAAAGCTCTGCAGACTGATATTCCGGGACAAAAAAGGAATTGGGGTTTTCCGGAAAGGGAAATGTTTGCTTGTCAAAGAGTCTGGTAAGGTATTGCACCGGGTTGACATTACTTTGCACCTGACCATTCGTTAATTGCCATCCTGCTTCATTCCACTCTGCTTTTTTAGCTGAAACAAGAGTCTCCAGTCTGTGATCGGGGCTCCAGCTGGAGTAAGAGAAATCGTGAAAAATATTTTTACCCGGCCAGGGTCTGGCAAAGGAATAGAAGCCCTCTTTGCCCTTGTAATAATAGCGACCGTTTCGATAAATACCGAGTGGAATTTTACCTTTTACTTCTTCGTACCAGATGGTATTCGTTGCTGCAATTGTCCGTGGCAGGAGCCATTGAGCCATGGCGAGAAAAAGCATTGTGAAAATCAGTGCCCCAATGAGAATGGGCTTTATAATAGTACGCATGTGAATCCCACTGGCCATCATCGCAGTGAGTTCGTTGCTATGACTGAGCACTCCCAGGCTGATAATCCCGGCAAGCAGGATCAGGATCGGTCCCAGCATATCTATAATGAAAGGGATACTGAGAATGAAAAATCGAAGGATCAGGCCAAATGATTTGCCCGCTTCCATAAAATTATCAACTTTCTCAAAGAAATCGATGAGGATATAGAGGGAAAGAAAGGCCGCTGCTACAATGAAAAAAGTGCGGACAAATTGGGAGAGTATATATCGATTAAGGATTGTCACAGGAAATCACCAGCGGATGAAACGATGGGCCAGCATAAAACCGATGGCAACCATTCCAAGTGCAAAAATGTTAGAAACGGCTAGATAGGTAAAGGCTTGGATATGTTCACCCACTTTTAAAAGTTGGACAGTTTCTCTCGCAAAGGTTGAAAAGGTGGTAAATCCGCCAAGAAAACCGGTAAAGAGAAAAAGTCTGAATTCGTTGCTGATATGAACCCTGTCAAACAGCGACCAGAGAATCCCTATAAGTAAACATCCAAGCAGGTTTGCGATAAATGTACCAGTTGGAAAAGTCCGGGTATGGTAATCCCCTGCGACGAGTGCAATTAAGTACCTTGCAACTGATCCCGTTGCTCCACCAAGAGCTACTGCAAATATTTTATCCATCCCGCTTGAGATTTTGTTTATTTTGTTTAAATAGGGGCTGTTTTTCGTTATTGTACCTGGCTGTAGGTAACATCATAGGCGCAAGACGTCAAGGATAAGGCGAAGTTCAGGAAGGAAGAAGTATGAGAATTATGAACCCCATAGTATCTGCTGTGTATGTTGCGGCCACAGAGCCTGGTTTACATGATAACACAGCAGATCTCGATAGATTACAGCGGGCACTTGTTACAAGCCTTGGCGACGATCGTCCTCTTACTGTTTC
>DQVD01000295.1 GCA_015661935.1 Desulfocapsa sulfexigens
ATGACAGGCCCTGGAACGAATGCGAGCGGCATGTTCTCTGGACGCAAGGGCCACACCGCAGCAGAGGTCACTATGGCCGCCAAGATATTTTGTACCGCTATGGACAACCACATCCACTCCCAGGTCAATTGGTGTTTGATTGATCGGAGTTGCGAAAGTGTTGTCGATGATTGTTATAATACCTTTATTTTTGGCAAAATCGGCAACTTGAGCAATATCAACTACATTTAACAAAGGGTTGGTCGGGGATTCAATAACAATTACTTTGGTGGATGAAATGACAGCCTGTTGTATCGCTTCAACGGATGAGGAAACAAATGAAAATCCGATACCAAAATCACGAAACATATCCGTTGCAAAAGCATGGGTACCACCATACAAATCATCCATCAGTACCACATGATCTCCTGCACCGACAAATGTAAAGATTGTTGTACTGATGGCGGCCATACCGGAGCTGAACAAAACACCATCCTCAGCTCCCTCCAGAGAGCAAAGTTTACGAGTGACAGCTTCCTGATTCGGTGTGTTGAAGTATCGGGGGTAATGAGCATTTTCCCTGTCAACGTACTCAAATGAAGAGGAAGTAAAAATCGGTGTGTTTATCCCCCCTGTTTTTGGGTCAAAATATGTTCCTTCATGGACACATTGGGTAGCTAACTTCATTTATCTTTCCTCATTTTATCTATCTTTATGTGACACAACATAATTCAGCAATCTTTGATTGCGGGATTTTACCGGATAACCAAGCTCAATCCAACCCTTTTGTATCTCACCCGCTACTGTGGAGACGCCCATTCCGTACTTTAAGCCGACAACACCATAAGCGAGGAGTTGCGGCAAAATAAGTATTTGATTTGCAACATGCCCTATCCATATCCAAAACAAATATGCTTTGTGGAGACTTTGTGAGGATATTTCTTAATGCAGGTGGGGTGATGTAATTGAAATTATCCGGGATTTTTTTAATAAAGGTTACACATGAATTTAGTAGCTCTGCTCTTTTCATAACTGTCAATTTTTAAGAATAGGGGCAATCAAAGCCACAGCATTGAGATCGGAACTGCAAAAAAAGGTTTTCCTTCGCCACCAAATGGAAGTACTCTCGATCCACTATACAAAATAATTCCGTTCTTAAATTTACCACCTGTAAATTCTGCAAACTTCCTTAACCCGCTAAAGTCGGCTTCCCGTATTGTGCTTGAGGCTTTCACTTCAATACCCGTTAAGTAGCCATCATCCTGTTTCAGAACAATATCCACTTCATTTTTACGTTTATCCCGAAAATGATATATCTTCATGCTTTCTTCGGCCCATGCCATATGTTGAAAGCATTCCATAACCACAAAGCTTTTGAGCAAACCGCCATAGAACGAAGATACGAGGAGCTGCTGTGTTTTGCTGATACCTAATAGATGACACGCCAGTCCGGTATCAACCATATGCAGTTTAGCCATCCCCACTGTCTGATGCCTGGCACTGTTCTTTACATAGGGATGGATTCGTTTAACAACAAAGATCCATTCCAACGCCTCAATATAAGCCAACTGTAGTTATTTCAGCCACAGGCTGCTAACTATTCTGGCTTCTATCTTCTGGTTTCTGTCTTCTGAATGTCCCGCAGGGCATCATGTACCAACACAATCTACAGACTCACCTCAGCCATTGAAATCTCCAGCCGGCGGACAACAAGTGAAACTCCAAAACAGAGCAAAAAATACATAAGGGATATGGTCAGCCACACCTCATTGGTTCGCTGGGTCGAAGACATAACCTGCATCCCTTGAAAGGTGAGTTCCTGAATGGAAATAATGGAAACGATGGAAGAATATTTAATGGTATTGATAAACTCATTGGCAAGGGGTGGCAATACGCGTCTTGTGGCCTGCGGCAGGACAATAAAACGCATCTGTTGCAGCCATGTCAGACCAAGTGCTGCAGATGCCTCCCACTGTTCGTTATCAACAGATTGGATACCGGCCCGAACAATTTCTGCAATATAGGCCCCCTGAAAGAGAGCCACCGTTAAAACTCCCGAAATAAACGGAGTAAAAAGTTCCGGCGGTGCTATAAAAAAGGACAGCCACGCGGCAGTCATACCGGTTCTGTTGCGGATAAACTCATCGGCCCCAAGCAACAGCATAAGCTGATCGGAAACAAAGAAATAGAAAATAAAAACCAGAACCAGAGGCGGGATATTACGGATCAGCTCAACATAGCTGCGTCCTATCAAGCGAAACAAAAGACGTTTCCTGGTTCGCAAAATCCCCATCAACACTCCAATTAGAGTAGCAAACAGGATAGTCCAGACACTGAGACGGATGGTTGTAAAAAAACCATCGAGTAGAATATTACTCACCCAACGATCTTTCTCCACGTCCCAGCGGAACAGGTAATTTGGAATTACCCCCCAGTCCCAGTGGTAATTTAATCCAACACTAACCCGGTAGGTGACATAGCCCAGAAAAAAAAGAAGAGCAGCCGTCACGACGATATCGAGAACAGTACTGCTCTTTTTTATAAGGTAGACACCCGTCATACTTTTATGTGCTCATAAGGTTGGCCAGTTCTCCCAAAAAACCACCTGTTACCATGGGAAAGAATCATGGATAATATTCTATTTATTTATCCGCTACTCAACCAAATGAGACCACTCCTTGGTACCAAACCAGTAGTGATGACGCTCTTCCAGCCAACCTTCATGGCTGACGATGGTGATCCAGTTGTTAAAAAAGGTGAGCGTATCAAAATCACCCTTGCGCACAGCAAAGCCAATGGGCTCTTTGGTGAAATTGGAATCAAGCGGCAGAAACATGGTTTTGGGATATTTAATAGCCTCGTAAGCCGGTCTTGGAGCAGATCCAACTACGGCATGAACATTTCCGTTACGCAGCTCCTGATAGGCCTGAGCCTCATCATCAAAAAGGCGTAATTTGGCCTTTGGGATATATTTTTTTACTGCGGTCACTGCAGTGGTTCCAAGCTTACAGGCAATTTCAACGTCGGACTTATTGAAATCTTCAAGGCTCGCAAAACCTGCAGATTTTTCTTTATGGGCAACAATGGCCATGCCAGAATAATCGTAGGGAAGAGAAAAGTTAACTTTAAGTGCCCGTTTGGTCTGAATTCCCATACCACCGATAATCACATCAAATTTTCCGGTGAGCAGTGCTGGAATTATTCCAGCCCATTTAGTGGGTACAAACTCCACCTTCACTCCCATATCAGCGGCCAATCTTCTGGCCACATCGATCTCAAAGCCAACCAGTTCACCTTTCTTATCCTTCATGGCCCAGGGAAGAAAGGTATCCATCCCCACTCGCAAAACCCCGCGACGCATGACCTGATCGATTGTTGACTCAGCTATCAGCTGCCTTTGCAATTTTCCGGCTGTGGCGGGCATTGCTGTCATTATCAATGCTGTGA
>DQVD01000297.1 GCA_015661935.1 Desulfocapsa sulfexigens
ACAATCAGAATAATAACTAGAAGTTCCACAGCAGTGATTTTAGCCATCATGAGGAAAATCTTCCGCTGAGACGGATCCATCTTCAGCACCATCCTGTTCATTAACAGGCGAAAAAACAGGGTGACAGGTGTGCGTTTCAGGTAGATACGAATATATTCTTTAATAGCTCTTATCCAGAGCAGGAGCGGGTCATTGGGATCGATTTCTTTATCTTTTGAAGTAATCTGAACTTTAAGCTTATTGTTACGATTGAGAAAGGAAATTCCTATATTTATGGTATCAGTTAATTGAATGAGTAAAAGCTCATCATCAGTTCTATTAAAAACAAAACACCCTGACAGGAGAAATTCCTCTTCTGTTACATAATCTTTTATAGCTGCTGTAAAAGAAGAATCTGCTTTTTTCTGCTGAAAATCAGAAACAAACCAGTTGGGATGAAAGCGCAGAAGCTTATCATCTGGGAAAAGATATTGCAGGTCAAAGGACGCAGGCAAATCCTGCAGCCCCAGGTCAACTTCTTCTGTAACAACAGAATCAGCCATATTTATGGAACCACAAGTAGAGGACAAGGTAAGAGTGGATGTAAATCCTTATTTGTCATTGTGGTCCGCAAACCCATTCTGGTACTGTGTATGGAGAATTTTTTGCTCTTGCGCCATGAGCCGATAATAATCAGATCACAGCCAAGTTCCTTGGCTGTTTTTGTTATGGTTTCAGCTATGTTTCCTGTTCTTTGCAGAAACTTTGCCCGTTCTGCAACAGGATAACTTGTCTTTATCCGTTGCCACTCCTCTGCAATTTCTTCATTCATCTGGTTTTCGACATGATCTAAAAAAGTGGTGTGGGTCTTGTTCGAATTAAGCCAGTCATCACCAGTCATTTGACGCCAATCTTCATCAAGCACCGTGAGCATAGTGACCTTGAGCTCCGGATCAGCTTCCAGTTTCTTAAAAGCAAAAGCCTCAGCTTTTTTGGCACCATCAGTACCATGGGTACAAAGAAGAACATTGTTAAACATAGAGACTACTCACGTTACAGGAACGAAAAACACCATGACCAGTTTAATATACCGGTCATGGTGTACCTAAGCTAATCTACCGATTATTGATTACTCGATAACTATACTAGCCACTTAGTAAAGAGCAACACGAAAAAGGTGGTAATAAGACAAAATACAAGAGCAACTATGTCTTCATTACGATCACTGGAAAAAACAGACAGAGCACGTTCCTCCAGCTTTTCAGTGTTTGCACTTTCTGATAACTCAGTGGTGCCTTTACCGGCATCACCGGTTTCAATAGTTACTTTTTTTTCTTCATCACTCATAAGAGACTCCTTGTTGATTGGAGGTTAATTTAGAACAACATCCTTGATCAGCCACAGAACAACAAAGAATGAAAGCGTTGCCTTGGTAATTCCTGCAATGACACCCATAACTATGGGCCATCCACCGGCCTGAGTAATGGCTTTTTTGGTGATCTGCATACCTAGGCCAATTAAGCCAAATGCAAAAAACCAGATCATAAAGTCAGTAAGGGTAACAACAGTTTTGGATTTCTTTTTCACCTGTTTAACAGCATGTTTAATTGCAGCCTTAACATCTGCAGACAATGTTATCTGCTTTGCTTTGGCGGCTGCTAGAACGCCCTGTAACTGTGTCATGCGGGCACGACCAGCCTTATCAAATGCTTTTTTGTCGGCACGGTCTTCAAAGTTGCCAGCAATCTGGTGTTGCTCAACAAGATTTGTTACTGCTTCAAGCTGTGTTGGTGTCAAGCCGGAAAATTCACCTGCTGCCATGGCAGTGTTTAAAACTTCCCACTCTTCAGGAGTAACCTGACTACGATCATTATAGGATACATCTATATACTTTCCTTTATAATGACTTGGTGGAGAGAAGAGACCAACTGAGGACATGAAAAAGAGAATCAAAAAGCCGATGATAAAAACTGGGAACTTGTCAATAACAACACTTTTGAAACTTAATTTCTGTCCGGTTTCCTTTCCAAACCATGTTGCAAGTACCAGAACAATGATCGGCAGAAAAAGAACACGGGTAATGTTGAAAATCTCAGCAACTTTCAGGGTTTCAATATCCACTGCATTAAAAGCAAGAGCAGCAGCAGCAACTTGAGCAGAGTTTAGAATTCCTGTTCCTGCCCACGCACCAAACTGAACAGGACTCATACCGGCAAGTTTTCCGATAGTTGGGAAGACAAACATACAGATAATACCAAAGGAAAGAATAGTTCCGATGGTATAAGCCATTTCAGCAGACTTAGCTTTTACAACAGGGGCTACAGCAACAGTTGCTGAAACACCACATACGCCCATTCCTGCGGAAAGTACTCCGGTCATGGATTTAGGCTGTTTAAATAGATTTCCAAGCCACAACACCAGAAAAACAGTACCAAGTACGAAGAAACCAACGAGAAAGACAGAATATACACCAAGTTTTGCAAGTTCGGCAAATGAATACCGGGCACCAAGCATGATGACGCCCATTTTCAGAACAAAACGGGCACACTTGACTCCTTCTCCTGCAAATTTAGGGATACCCCAAGTGTTTGTTAATAACACACCGGCTAAAATCCCCAAAACAACATAGTTAAGATTCAAGACCTTGTAAATCTTAAAGCCAAGGGTTGGCTGCAAACCTTTACTGATAATCTTCATCAATGGTTCTGCATACCAGCGAATAGCCATGGCCATCACTAGAATTAAAACAATCCCTCCAAGTGGCCGCAACACAAATGTATCAAGCTTAGAGGTTCCAGGTTTTCTTGTAGTATTAATAAGGGCTCCGACAATCGCGATGCACCCTACTATTAAGGTCATAGTGACCTGTAAATCCATTGTTTTATGGGTGTGCAAATATTTTGCTACAGGTAACAGAGCGCCTGTTTTTGCAATTAGTCCATAAATAAGTAAAGACCCGCCCATGATCAGGGTCGGCATCTGGTCTTTTATTTGTGACATATAAATCCTCCTTTATTTTTTGTGGTAATAATTTTTTTCCCTTCCCCGTTATTGCTGTGTCAAACCTCCTTCATTTGCTCCAGTGGTCTGTGCCTTCTCATCAATACGAGGCACAAAGTAACTGCAGATAAGATTTAAAAGATACAAATAGGCGGCAAAACCACCTACGGTAAAAAGGAGACATAAAACTGCCTGTATAGGCGTAATTTCTCCGGTATGAATAAAGTGAATAAGCGGATCAAAAAGAGTTGTTGTTGCCATCAAGCTGCAGATTCCGACTATGCCGAGTAAGACAAGTACAGGTGTTATAAAAGTACGTTTCTTCACTAATTTCCCCCAGTTACTATTTTTGAACGACTACAATTCAACATTCATTGCAAATTTCATTCCTAATTGAAACAAAGACAGATAAACAGAATAAGTTACCAATATCACGATATCAAAACTCAAATTACATTTACAACCCCGCACAATAAGGCTGAATGGCGCATCCTTCAGTTTGCACATGGACACAGAAGGTGTATACTTACGGAAGCGCCAAGTGTTTTATTGAGTAAGCGTTCACCAGCACCTCATTTTCGCCCGTTTGCGCCTGCTCACATACAACTGCATATGCTACGCAGTCCCAAACGAACGATAAAGTTTTCGCTTTGTTATCACCAGACATTTTCCATGAAAATTTTATTGGCTGGATAAATGAAATGGCTAACGTGCTTCCAGGCCAAATAATTCCAATTGATTATAAAAC
>DQVD01000128.1 GCA_015661935.1 Desulfocapsa sulfexigens
GTATGCGCTCATATTTAGGTTATATTTGATTGATCTGAAGCTGAGATTGCATAGATGGGGAAGTTATTTCGTCCCCGTTCCTCAATACAATTCACAAAATTGCATGAATCTTACAGTAAACGGCAACATCAAATCTTTTCAGGACATCTCCACCGTTACAGATTTACTTAAAACCCTGCAACTTCCACCTGAAACGGTTGTTGTTGAATTAAATACTATAATCATCCCGCCTGACGCCTATAATTCAGCAAAACTTGCAGAAAGCGATCAGGTTGAAATAATACGATTTGTTGGAGGCGGCTGACATGCTGACCATCGCTGGAACAGAATTTCGTTCCCGACTTTTTCTGGGAACAGGAAAGTTCTCTTCATCCACTGTTATGGCTGATGCCATTGCAGCATCCGATTGTCAAATGGTCACCGTGGCACTGCGCCGCGTGGATCTTGATAACCCCGAAGATGATATCATGAAAGCTTTAAGCCTTCGTGAATACACGTTTCTTCCAAACACTTCAGGTGCACGAGATGCGAATGAGGCCATACGTCTTGCCCATCTTGCCCGTGCAGCTTCCGGTTCATCATGGCTGAAACTCGAAGTCACTCCTGATCCACGAACTCTGCTTCCAGATCCCGTTGAAACATTACTCGCAACTGAGAAACTGGTTAAAGATGGTTTTATCGTACTTCCGTATATGAATGCTGATCCAATTCTTGCACTAAAACTTCAGGATGCAGGAGCTGCAGCTGTTATGCCTCTTGGATCACCCATTGGTACCAACCAGGGTGTACTCAGTGATTCCATGGTTGAAATTATCATTGATCAGGCGCGTGTTCCTGTAGTGGTGGATGCCGGAATTGGTGCTCCATCCCATGCGGCCTATGCCATGGAAATGGGTGCCGATGCTGTGCTGGTAAATACCGCAATTTCCATAGCTGGTGATCCTGTCGCCATGGCAGCAGCATTTGCAAAAGCAGTTGAAGCCGGCAGGACGGCCTTTGTTGCCGGGATGGGACAACGAAGCAAACAGGCAAGTGCATCATCACCTGATGATGGAAAACTTTCCTCAGATCTTGGATTTTTGGCCTGATATGTTTAAAACACCGGATTTCATTCAGCTTGGCAAACAGGTCAGATCCGCCACTGCTGAAGATGTTGAACATGCTCTTAACGCTACACGGCTTAGCCTTGATGACCTTGCGGCTCTGATGTCTCCTGCGGCTGAACCCTATCTGCCAAAAATGGCTGCCAGATCTTCTGAAATAACCCTTGCACGTTTTGGCAAAACCACCCAGTTATACGCCCCAATCTATCTTTCAAATTACTGCACTAATCGATGTGTTTATTGCGGTTTTTCCGCAGATAATCTGATTAAACGTAAATGCTTGACGATTGAAGAAGCTGAAAAAGAAGCGATGATTCTTCATGATCGTGGATTTCAACATATCCTGCTGGTTTCAGGCGAAGCTGAAAATGCAGTAGACGTTGAATATATGGAGGCAATTGCCCTCAGGCTACGAGACAAATTTGCAGCTGTCTCAATTGAAATTCAACCCATGTCCACCGAACATTACCACCGCCTGTTCCTGGCAGGAATTACAGCTGTTGCAGTGTATCAGGAAACATATGATCGCAATCTTTATAAAAAAGTACATTTGTCCGGTAAAAAAAGCGACTATGACTATCGCCTTGAAACCCCTGCCCGGGTAGCTGAGGCTGGAATGCGTGAAGTTGGCATTGGAGCACTCCTGGGCCTTGGTGACTGGCGTGCTGAAGGCCTGGCGATTGGTTACCATCTTCACTGGCTTCGCAAAAAATTCTGGTCAACGGCTTTTACTGTTTCTTTCCCACGTATGCGACCAGCCACCGGAGAATTTGAGCCCCTGGAAATAGTAAGTGAGAGCAATCTCAGCCAGTTAATTTTTGCCCTGCGCCTCTTTGATCAGGATGTGGGTCTTATCGTCTCCACCAGAGAGGAAGCACGATATCGTGATGGAATGCTTGGGCTTGGGCCAACCCGATATTCGGCGGGGTCGTGTACCGCGCCTGGTGGCTATGGAAATTCGGATGGTGACGCGGAACAATTCAGTGTTGGTGACCACAGATCCCTTGATGAGGTCAGTGCAATTATCAGAGAAAAGGGTTTTGACCCTGTATGCAAGGATTGGGACTGCAGATTTCAGATTACTGATTATTAAATCAACCTCCTGTTTTATTAACTTTCAACTTGAACGGAGTAATTATTATGAGTGATATCAAAAAAAAGTACACCACCATTCTTGGGGATAGTTTTCCTCTTGATATGACCATTTCCTTTGGAGACCAGAAACTTGTCTACCGCAAACGTACCTGGGAAATCAAAATGGAAGATGGCTCAGTTGATGAACGCGGGATCCGTTATGGTGAAAACCCTGATCAGGAAGCTGCTCTCTATGAACTGGTTAACGGCAATCTGACTCTTGGTGACTGTAAATTTATCGAGCCTGGCAACGGTCTTGTTTCCGCAATTCCGGTGGAAGATATGCTACAGGTTGGAAAACATCCTGGAAAGATCAATCTTACCGATGTTGATAATGGACTCAATATTATAAAATATATGACCAACAAACCGGCAGCCGTTATCCTCAAACATAACAACCCCTGTGGCGCTGCCATTGGTGAATCCTTAAGTGATGCCTATAACAAAGCCAACCGTTGCGACCGTATTGCCGCCTTTGGGGGAGCTGTTATCATGAGCCGTCCGGTTGATAACGATACAGCACGGATGATGTCAGAAAACTACCTCGAAGTTGTCTGTGCCCCTGATTTTGAAGAAGGCAGCCTTGAAATTCTTGCAGCACGTAAAAATCTCCGGATTATTAAGATGCATGCCATTGACCGTCTTGCCGACTTTGAAAAATTTCGTTTTGTTGATTTTAAAAGTCTCATTGATGGCGGTATCATTGCCCAGCAATCAGCTGTAAACTCCATCCGCTCCATCGCAGATCTACAACCTGCCACAGTAACCCGAAAAGGTGTTGAGTACAAATGTGACAGAGAACCCACCCAGCGTGAAATTGATGATATGATCTTTGGCTGGGCCGTTGAGCATGGTGTAACATCAAACTCAATTCTCTACATTAAAGATGGGTGTACTGTTGGAATTGGAACCGGTGAGCAGGACAGAGTAGGTGTGGCTGAAATTGCTGTCCACAAAGCCTATATTAAATATGCTGATATCCTCTGTTTTGATGAACACAAAATACCCTATGCTGATCTTTGTCTTGAAATCACACAAGGTAAACGAGACGTGGCCCAAAAAGAAGAGATCGACGCCAAAGTCCAGGATGATCGTGCCAACCTCCCCGGATCTGTTATGATCTCAGATGCCTTTTTCCCATTCAGAGATGGAGCAGATGTCGGTATAAATCAGGGTGTTACAGCAATTCTTCAGGCAGGTGGTTCCATGCGTGACTCTGACACCATTGACGCTTGTAATGAAGCTGATCCAAAAGTTGCCATGATGTTTACCGGACAGCGCTCTTTCAAACACTGATCGAGAGGTTTAAACATTCATGGTGCCTGCCCACGGCACAGCTCCTTCAGGGTTCGGAAAGAAACAACCTGAACTTTCCGACCCCTTACTTTTTATTCAGCTCAGTTAACAGCTCCTGAACACTTATCAACCGAACACGCTTTAATAGCTTTTCCCGGCAATTTGTCAAGGCCGCGAGAGTTGCTTCGTGGGGATGTCCGATCCCTATGGCCCAACCATTCTCCTCTGCACTTTTCACCAGTTTTTGGAGTTGCTCACAAACTTTATCCTGGGAACGTACATTATCGAGAAAGATATGACGTCTTGCAGTGAGCACTCCGGCAGCAATGGCAGCGGCAAATCCCTGACTTTTTGCAGTGGTAACACTATCTATAAAAAATAATCCTTGAGCACGTATAAGCTGCATCAAGTCATCCATTGCCGCTCGATCTTCGGTATACAAAGAACCCATGTGGTTGTTTACGCCTACGGCATAAGGAACAGCCTGGAAATTCTGATGAAAGATACGCTTTTGTTCTTCTTTACTCTGCCCGAGCAGCAATGCTCCCGGCCCCGGATCCCGTTCTTTACTCTTGGGCTCCATGGGCTGATGTAGAAGGATCACCCGCCCTGCCCGAAAAGCCTTCTCTACGAGATATGTTGTGTGAGGTGCCGCAGCCAGGAATGAGAAGGTCACATTCATGGGAAGGGCAAGGAGTTTATTTCCTATCTCTTTATGATAGCCCATATCATCAATGATGATTGCAACGAGCGGCAAACTGGAATCGGGAACAGGTGGAATATCAGGAGGCAATTCAGGAACACTTGTATAAGATTCCTCAAAGACCATATCAAGGTTTTGTTTTTTTTCTGCAGTTGCACCATGGGCAATGGCTGTTCTGAAAAAAATTACATACCCTGCTGCTCCCATTGAAAAGAGCAACAGTCCAAGAAGAATAAGAAAAGAAAATATCCTTACAGCAATTGGTGACGATTTCCTATTCTTCTTTTTACGGCGTCTTGCTTTCTTCTTATTGATTTTCCTGCTCATGGTATCTTAACTACTTTTTTCTTGCCAATACATACTGTGCTAACGCGTTTAGAACTGAAAGAACCGGTCGGCACTCTTCACCTGAAAATAGCCTCAATCCTGCGACAACTTTTGCCACAATGGATTCCGCTCTTTTCCGACTTGAAGAAAAACCGTCATATTTTTCAATTAACCCATAAACTTCAGAAAAACCATCCTGACGAGCACTTTCATTTTCAAGAAGAAAAAGAAGTCTTGCTTTGTCCTCCGCACTCGCGCTGCTAAGGGCAAGAATAAGAGGAAGGGTCATCTTGCCTTCCTGAAAATCATTTCCGACTGCTTTTCCTGTTTGTACAGTCTCTCCCTGGTAATCAAGTAAATCATCTATAATCTGAAATGCTGTTCCAAGACCTATCCCATATTCTGCCAGAGCATGCTGCTGAATAGTAGTTGCTCCTCCGGCAAGTGCTCCAATCTCACAGGTAGCAGCAATAAGCAGTGCAGTTTTTCCCTTTACTGCGGCAAAATAATCATCTTCTGACAGATTATAATTTTGCGCGTTGCGAAGCTGAAGAAATTCACCATCAACCATTGCGTTTGTTGCCTGGCAAAAAATTTTGAGTGCGTCAATACCACCTAGTGCCCCAACAAGAAACATGGAACGGGAATGAAGAAAATCACCGCCTAGAATAGCTGCGACTACACCAAATTTTTTATTAACTGAAGGTTTTCCACGACGCATATCTGCACGATCAATAACATCATCATGAAAA
The DNA here is from genome assembly GCA_015661935.1 of Desulfocapsa sulfexigens. Taxonomy (GTDB): domain Bacteria; phylum Desulfobacterota; class Desulfobulbia; order Desulfobulbales; family Desulfocapsaceae; genus Desulfocapsa; species Desulfocapsa sulfexigens_A. The sequence continues at coordinate 5,316 of DQVD01000128.1, forward strand.
AGAGTGGCCCCGTGCAGATATTCAAAAGCAATGGCCAGTTTATAGATATCTCTTTTACCATCAGATCTAAACCCACAAAGACGTGCTGCCAGGACAAGCAACAAAGGACGGAGACGTTTTCCGCCATTAAAGATTCCATATTCGAGGACTTCACTTAAAAGCGGATCTGAACCAGTAGTGACTTCCTGCAAATCCTCACGCATGCTTTGCTCAATCTTTGCAACATCCGGTGCGATGGCTACCATCAACTCGTCTTTGGGGGTGGTCATAGCTGCATCTGCCATTTCTTTATCCTTGTAAATTATTTTACTGCAAAAAACTTTGCAACTTCTTCAAGATCTCTCACCACGGGAGATGGTGGCAAACCTGCCCTAAATATCCGGCCATACCCTTTTGAATATAATCGAATATCCATAATAGCGATTACGCCTCGATCAGTACCTGCCCGCATAAGACGCCCAACGCCCTGTCTGAGAGCAAGAATGGCTCTTGGGATCTGAAACTGAAAGAAGGGTTTTCCTCCATCCTCTTCAATGGCCTTCATCCTTGCCTGAATCACGGGGTCGCTCGGTACTTCAAATGGAAGTTTGTCAATCACCACACAGCTTAAAGAGTCTCCTGAGATATCCACACCTTCCCAAAAACTGGCAACCGCAAGCAAAACTGAATCAGTTGTCTCCCTGAATTGATCAAGAAGCGCATGCCGGGAAGCCGTTCCCTGTACCAACACAGGATACGGCAACCTGTCTGCAAGAAACTCAGCCACCATATCCATGGCCCTGAAACTGGTGAAAAGAACAAGTGCCCTCCCCCTGCTGATTGTTAACAACTTGTAAATACGATCACAAAGGGCATCATTATAACCCGCTGCTGCAGCCTCAGGAAAACCCTGTTCAGGTACATATAACAGAGTTCTCTCTTTATAGTCAAAGGGGGAATGCAGGCACAATGTTTTACTTGAGTTATCTATCCCCAGGCGTTCCCGCATATACTTGAAGTCTCCGCCAGTTGTGAGTGTTGCCGAAGTCATAATACATGACTGCACAGAGTTATAGAGACAATTCTCCAGCTCTTCTGCAACCCGTAGCGGAGTTGCAGACAAGCTGACAGTTCGCTCACGCCTCTCATACCAGTGAATAAAATGTCCGATTCCTGCTTCTCTCGGCCCTGCAATATGGAGCAGATCCTTTTCAAGCACACCTGCGCGATCGGCGAACAGATTCCAGATTTCTCCATGGGAACCCAGCTTCAAACATCTCTCACCAAGTTCTTCCAAACCTTTAACCAGGTTTTCAAAAGTTTCCCGCCAGCCACTCACAGTATCAAGAAGTGGCTCCAAAGGATAACGACCTCTCTTCGCGGGGAAAAGAGCCACAAACAGATCCAGTCGCTGCTTTAAGCCTCGGGCATATCCAAGAAGATGATCACGCTCCGAGGGTGACAGATCAGTTTCAACCTGACGTTCAATATCTCCTATAAGATCAAGAAGCTGATAGTGGCTGAAATGTTTTCCAAAAAAATTCGTGGCAACATTTTCCAGATGATGCGCCTCATCAAAAACAACCGACTGATAACGTGGGAGAATTTCTCCATACCCCGCCTGACGCAGAGCAAGATCCGAGAAAAAAAGATGATGATTTACAATAAGAAGCCTGGCGGATCCAGCATGTTTTCGCAGGCGATTCACAAAACAGAGGGTAGACTCAGGACAATCTCCTCCTAAACACTGATTTGATTGAGCTGAAATTTTAGGCCAGAGGGGGGAACGATCCGGCAGCCAGGAAAGCTCTGCCCGATCTCCACTTTCAGTTTTACCCAGCCATTCCTCAATTCGTTTCTCATCTTTATTATCCACAAATGAAGTCTGGGGTGTAGAGCGATGCTGAAACCAGCGATAATGACAAAGATAATTTTGCCTTCCTTTAACGCAGAGTGCGGGAATATCCATCTCCAACACATCTTCAAGAAGCGGGACTTCCTTTTTAAGAATTTGATCCTGGAGATTAATGGTGGCTGTCGATACCACAATCCGTTGTCCTGAAAGAAGAGCAGGGACAAGATAAGCAAGGGTTTTTCCAATACCGGTTTCGGCCTCAACAAGAAGAAGCGCAGCCCGGCCATCTGTTCGTTCATCACCTGTCTGCAAAATATCAGCAACAGCCTCAGCCATCTGTAACTGCCCGGCGCGCGGCTCAAATCCCTTTAATCTAGAAGCGAGTTTCCCCCCTTCCGCAAAAATTTCTTTCACTCTATCTCCTCCAAAACGTCCCTTGCTACTTCCCGCACCTGAGGCGAATCATCTTGAAGTCCCCTGCGAATACATTGGATTGCACCGTCGTTTCCTATAATCCCTAAAACACTAATCACTTCCCCACGAACATGAGGAAGACTATGACCAAATGCCTCACACAGTGATGGAACAGCTAAGGAAATCTCATCTTTGCAATGGATCTTCAGTTCCTCAAACAAAACAGAGCCCCCCAGGCGGACATTAAACCGTTCGTCATCGAGTAGCTCTCCTACCCAACCATAATATCGGGTATCCTGCTTAAACATCTCAAAGATATTTTCTACATGACCCATCTCAAGAAAATCTGCAATGACCTTCTTCAACTCTTCATCACTCACCTTATCCTTCACATACGACTCCTTTATCAAGACAATCACTAATTATAATAGGAATGTTTACGATTTTTCCTTTCATTTTTAAACCAGCCCTGTACAATCTATTTGTGGTGTTATTCAGCAGTTTTGTCAATGCTAAGGAACAGGAACGAAATAAATTGAGCATATCGGGAATCTCGTACCTCGCTTACCTGCGCTGCAATTTTTTCGCGTACGTTCATGTACCGGAAAACAAAGTTTCTGTGTGAATCATCCCCGGAAGTTGATACCAAATGGAAACCAACTGTAATTATTTCATCCGCAGGCTGCTAACTATTCTGGCTTCTGTCTTCTGAATGTGCCCGCAGGGCATCATGTCCATAACTAAGGAACGGGAACTAAATAAGCTGAACAAAAAGTAATTGGCATTTTTTTCGTGTACCTTCCTAAACAGCAACTGCGACACTATGAACAATTTTATTTTACAGATAATTATCCTGGCCCCGCCAATCCTTCTGGCGTTAACCGTGCACGAATTTGCCCACGGTTACGTAGCGTATCGTCTGGGGGATCCAACAGCAAAAAACCTTGGAAGATTGACTTTTAACCCGTTAAAACACCTTGATCCCATTGGAACACTGGCCTTTTTTATCATTAAAATCGGATGGGCAAAACCGGTTCCGGTCAATCCCAACTATTTCCGGGATCCACGGAAAGATATGCTCTGGGTGGCACTGGCAGGGCCTGCTGTCAATTTTGTTTTAGCAGTAATCAGTGCAATATTAACAAAAGTTGTGTGGTTTATCGCTGCTTCCATTCCCTATTCTCCCATTGCCGAGGCTATTCTGGTTCCTGTGAATGAAGTCTTGATGGCCTCTGTATGGATCAATCTGGTTCTCTGCATCTTTAATTTTCTACCTATCCCTCCTCTTGATGGCAGTAAAATTCTTGCAGGTATGTTACCACCTGAAGCAGCACTGAAATACGCATCGGTGGAAAAGTATGGATTTGTAATTTTAATGCTTCTGGCGTTTTCCGGGATACTATCCAAGATGATCATACCGGTTATTTCTTTTGCCAGAGATATACTATTATAGAGCAATACGGGATAAGGGTTCGGAAAGAAATACAAAAAGCCCCCTGCTGACCAGTGTCAACAGGGGGCTTTTTCATTCCCTGCAAAATCACATGTACACACGGGAATTTTATTATTTCTTTTTCCAGGCTCCGCTCACCCTGATAAATTGCCCGGCAGGAGTCTTGGCAATCGCTTTTTTCCCGGCAAGCTTTTCCACTGCGTCAAGTGCAGTATTATTGCGTTTGGAAATCTGCTGATAAAGTGTTTTACGTTTAGCATTAATCGTATTCATCAGATTTTGAGCCTCGCCACCTGCGACAACAAGCCCCAGGTAACCACTATCTGTCTCACCAATCAAACCCTGTGCCTTTGCACTCGACAGGTTCATCCCCATTGCCGGGTTACAGGTCAGTAACAGACCAAAAAGAATAAGGGGGATTATTTTTTTCATAATTTCTCTCCTTTACAGGTATGCGTATACTTCGATTATCAGGTTTGCCACACATTTAGTGCCTTACAGAACAATTTCCTGTTTTTTTCAAAGAAATTTTCTGATAAGGAACAAGGTTATCGCAACTCGAATACTTATCATTGATGATCATAAAAATAAAAATCAAAAAAGACCACTGTCTTCACTAAAAACATCGTCCAGTTCTTTATCCACTTTAACCAGAATTTCGTGCTGTATTTTGACATTAAGATTGATGGTAATTGGTTTCTCCGGTGCTGCTACCTTCACAGTGGGGCTACACCCGAGACTGCAAAGCATCAACACCGCCAGGATCAGCGAAACAACATTAAGTTTCATACACATTCTCCTTTTGAAAAGAGGGGTTAGTGCCTTACAGAACAATTTCTTATTTTTTTTAAAGAAATTTTCTGATAAGGCACTTATCCAGTGAACTGCCTTTCTTCCTGAACAGGGTTAGGCAGGAAAGAGTACACAAGCATCGAACAGGATTTGTTTTTTGTTCGATGCTTGTATTTTTATATCAAAGCTATCTGTAATAAAGGTTATGGCTTCCCATGGTCATCAGGGATTTATGAAGATTACGGCGGAAGTCCCGGCGATCCCAGATACCTTGAATATGGCCACGTTTTAAGGCGTTGCGGGCAGAATGGTAATCGGGTGGGATATTGATCCCCGTGGTTTCCCTGATTACGCGAGGTCCCGCAAACCCAATACGGCTGGAGCGGATGGCGAACTGGTAGGGTGAGCAGCCCAGGAAACTGGCCACCGGTCCCGCATAAGAGTTGTTGTCGTACACAACAATGTAGAGTCCACCCGCGTCAATATATTCACGGACAGCCATGGTACATTTGGGCATCTGGGTGACACCGAGCGTGCCTTCCTGGATCCGGATGCCGCCTGTGGTGTGAACATAGGAAAGCAGAGGACGTTTCTTTCGTGCTGCAAGTTCACAGGCCTGCACAAATTTCTCGCCTTCAGCTGATCCCACAGTACCACTGCGGAAGTCCTTGTAGAGCATGGAAACAACAATCTTGATATCCATAACCTTTGCGGTAAAGGTGAGGTTGCCGGAACCGCGCCCGGTTTTTTTCCTGGAGTCTTTGAGCCGGGCATCAAGTCCGGCATATCCCAAGGGGTTTACAGAAGTGATGTCTGTTGCAAAGAAGAAAATGGATTCCGGGTCAAAGATGTTGTGTAGGTACCATTTGTATTCCAGGGGGAAGTGGTGACCGCAATTTTCACAAACACCTCCAAATTCGCCATACAAATCAGGGATCCAGAGATCTTTACAACCATTTTTCAGGCTGTTGGGACAGGTCACTGTCCGGTCTTCATTTACCAGTGGACTTGTGTAGCTGTCGGTCAGTTCCAGGGGGTCTTGAATGGGTTGTGGTGTTGGAGTTGTTGTGTTGTGAGTAATACGCAGAGGTTGTTTTTTTCTTGCGCCGTCTTTTGCAAAGAAATCCTTCACTGTACTAAGAGGGCTGGTGAGGCGCTTCATTATAACAGAGCCCTCACCTGACATATCCCTGAAGGCTTTTTTGAGTTGTTTCTGGGAATTTTTCAGTACATCATAGCGCAGATTGTAATAGACTTTTTCACTTTTTTCCTGGAATTGTTTTAAAAATGTCTCGGTGGGGTCAGGATGCCCCCCATAACCATGTATGGCCATTTCGCGATATTTTTTAGAACGTAGATTTAAAAGTCGCCGCTGTTCGTCCAGAGTTAAATCCCATGGGATATCCACAGCCAGATCTTTTCGTTCCGTCTTTTTCTTTCTTCTTTTGTTTTCCCAGTCACGGAAGGCTTTAAAGCTTTTAGCACTGAGTACAACCTTGTCAGTGGCTCGAGTAATTTCAGCACGAACCTGGGCAAAAAAAGCAAAGTCGTCATGTCGCGCGCCCAGTTGCGGCTCTTTGACAATGGCATCAATGGTTCCAAGGGCTCGATTATCTACGGCCGTGAGTTTAAGGCGTTCCGCACAGACTTCAATCAGTTCTTTGGGTACCTTTTCACCTTCACGAATTTTCCCTTCAATGGCGGCAGCACCTTCCGGCGAGATTACTGAATAATAGCCATGGGAGCACATGAGGCGAAAGTCGGACAGTCCTATGGCTTCGGCTCCACCCGATCCACCCTCTGAGATGAGTGAGACCATGGGAACACGCAGTTTGGTCATGGCATAGATATTTCTTGCAATCTGCTGTGCGGCTCCCGGGTACTCTTCAATGGGATAGGAACCGGGTGTAAAGATGTAAAAATGGATGGGAATGCCCTCTGTCTCGGCAACTTTCATATATCGAAGGGCTTTCTCGTTTCCTTCAGGCTTACAGGAGCCGCCGTTACGGAACTCTTCACCGTGTCCGGTTTCCTGACCAATGACCATGACTGTCGCTGTGTAAGGCTTGTTTTTGATCCGCCTTACAATGGTTGCTTTAGCGCAAACCATGGCAGGATCAATATTGGCTTCACCCTGACCGCCAAGCTCGGTGTAATCTTCGTAAACATTTTCCAGAATATCTTTGAGGCTGAAACGTTCAACGGTACGCACGATACGGACACGTTCCATTGGTGTTAACTGCTCTTCGGCACGTTCTTCGAGAAAACAGATGGATTCATCCAGCTTTCGAATTTCGGCCTGAAATTGTTCCTCATGGTATTCGTAAGGATTCTGCTTGAGCTTGGTGCAGGTCTCCTGGAAGCCAAAGAGATTTCCCCAGTTGGTGAACTCTTTGATCTGGATAAGATAGTTGATGCGCTCTTCTATTTTCTGGAGAGCTTTTAGTAATTCGTTCATATTATAATAGTGTTCCGGTATTTTTATTTTGCGCCTTAGGAACGGGGACGAAATAACTTCCCCATTTATGCACCCCAAGTCCATTTATTTCGCTGCACATCCCGGCTTCAGGCCATATTGGTTCAATCTGAATAACGAAAGATCCTCACATAGGCTAACTATGCTGCGGTTTTTAGTTATCCGGATTGAGCCAATATAACCTAAACCCGAGCGCCTAAATTTGGGAAGTTATTTCGTCCCCGTTCCTTACAGAACAATTTCCTGATTTTTTCAAAGA
>DQVD01000289.1 GCA_015661935.1 Desulfocapsa sulfexigens
CCTGCCACCATAATACTGCCCGGCCATCCCCACCAGATAAATAAATGATGTAATGAGCGTGGCAAAAACGTTGGCTGAACCTCCCTTACCGGCAATTGCCATAAAACTCTGATACAGATCCTGATTCTGCAGCTCAAAGTAGGCGGGTAAGGTGATGGTTGTCGCCCGGTACACAACCCCGCCAAGCATCATGGCAACCAGAAGAACAAGAAAAGGCGCAAAGGATTGTTTAACCTTTAAAGCACTTGCAACTGCCCTTTTACCAGTATGACCATTACGAGCAAAATAAAGCAAAGCGATTCCACTCACATTAGCCACACCAAGTACCATATATACGGCTTCCACTCCCCAGAAATAATTCACAACACCTGTCAAAATGGGGGCTGTTGCCAACCCAAGGTTTCCAAACATCCCATTGTAAGCCATACCCTGGCTCGTGTTTTCAACCTCTTTAGCTATCCAGCCAAGCCCAACAGGATGATAAATCCCTGAAAAGAGCCCGACACCTGCAAGGCAGAGACTAAAGGCAAAAGGATTCCCGACATTTATAGCAGCAAAAAAACCACACGAACCTGCCCCAATATGGAATAAAAAAAGTAATGGTTTTGATCCGAAACGATCGGCAAGCAATCCCCAGGGAAGTGCCGTCAATCCAAACAGAAGGTACATCCAGAATGAAAGCGCCAAGACCTGCCCCATATCCATACCCATTTGGATCGTGAGTGGCAGAAGTACGGCCGGGAACACCAGCATATTAAAATGGCTCATAAAATGACCAAAACAGGTCACTTTAAGTATGGAACGTTCTTTGGAAGTCATGCCCATTGTGAATGGTATCCTCAATCCTTAATCCTTTTTCCTGGCGAGGAGAGAGACTACTCTATCGAGGATCAGATTGGCGGTATCTTCTTTACTGCTTAGGGGGAGCTTTGTAAAACCTGAGCTATCCAACAGGGTTACTTCATTAGTATCTACTTCAAAGCCGGTATTCTTCCCACTGATGTCATTAATTGCGATTAAATCAAGATTCTTTTTAATGCGTTTCTTTTCTCCTGCCGCACGGTGGTCACAGCTTTCAGCTGCAAACCCAACCAGAAGATAACCATGTTTATCTTTATTTTCGCCCAACTCTTTCAGAATATCCGGGGTCTGTTTCAACTTCAGAACAAACTCTGCATCCTCTTTTTTTACTTTTTCTGCCATTGTGTTTTTGGGACAGAAATCACTCACTGCGGCAGATTTAATAATCACTGACATATCCTGACAATTATCCATTACAGTACTATGCATTTCTTCTGCTGTTTGAGTATCAAGTCGTTTCACACCATGGGGGGGGAAAAGTGCTGTTGGACCACTGACAAGCAAAACATCCGCCCCTCGTCTTTTTGCAGTCCGGGCAAGTGCGTAGCCCATTTTTCCGGAAGATCGATTACTGAGAAACCTTGCAGGATCAAGGGCTTCTCGTGTGGGGCCTGCGGTAATAAGAATCTTTTCACCTTGAAGGTCCTGTTCAACAATAGATGCAAGGAGTTGTTCTCGAACATCATCCCATTCAGGAAGGCGTCCGGGGCCATCTGTCTTACATGCCATTTGACCGGATACCGGCTCGATTATTCCATGCCCAAGTTCCTTTAACAGTTTTATATTCCGTTTTGTTGCAGGGTTTAAAAGCATTGCACTGTTCATTGCAGGTGCAACAAGAACCTTACAGGATGCGGCTAAGACAGTTGTTGCGAGTAAATCATCAGCAAAACCATGGGCAAGCTTAGCGATGGTATTGGCTGTCGCCGGTGCAATTACTACTAAATCTGCTTCACTGCCAAGCTGTATATGAGAAATAGCATGTGCTTCTTCTGCGGCAAACATATCCGTCAACACGGGATTCCCTGATAAGGCAGCATAGGTAAGGGGTGCGACAAAACGACAAGCTGACTCGGTCATCACAACTGATACATCTGCGCCTTCTTTGGCAAGAGCACTCACCCAACCGGCAACCTTAAATGCTGCAATGGAACCGGTGATTCCCACCACGATCTTTTTTCCGGAAAAGGAATTATCCATAGCTGACTCTGCTCAATAAAGAAAACATAAAAAAAAGCATGATCTGCCCACGGCTGACCATGCTTAGGAACGGGGACGAAATAACGTCCCCATTTATGCATCCCGGCTTCAGGCCATATTGGCTCAATCTGAATAACGAAAAATCCTCACATAGGCTAGCTGTGCCGCGGTTTTTAGTTTTCCAGATTGAGCCAATATAACCTAAATCCGAGCGCCTAAATTGGGGAAGTTATCTCATCCTCGTTCCTTAAAAGAATAATATGAACCTGAAATTTAATCCCTTGAACCGCCAAAGAAACGAAGCAGCATAAGAAAAAGATTAATAAAATCGAGATACAATGTAAGAGCACCCATGATAGCACCCTTTTGAATTGCTCCTTCGCCCTGCTGCATGATCCCCTCTTCGCCCATTCGCTTTATCTTTTGCACATCATAGGCGGTAAGTCCTACAAATACAAAAACACCAATGAGAGAAATTGCCCAATAGAGAGATGAACTCTTAAGAAAAATATTAACCACTGAGGCAATAATAATCCCAATCAAGCCCATAAAAAGAAACGATCCCATTCCGGAAAGATCACGTTTGGTGACAAGCCCGTAAACAGCCATGGCTCCAAACATTCCGGCAGTGATAAAGAACGTGGCTGCAATGGAGGATCCGGTATATCTGAGAAATATCATGGACAGAGTAAGCCCGTTCAGTGCTGCATAGCCTAAAAATAGTCCGGTGGCTGTCCCAGGTTGAATTTTTTCAATTCGTGCAGAAAGATAAAAAACCAGTCCAAGTTCTGCAAAGAGAAGGATCATAAACATAGGCCCCTGCACCAGTTGCGCAGCAAGACCACTCGATGCTGTAAACCAGGCAATAACGCCGGTTAATCCAAGACCGATAGACATCCAATTGAAAACTTTAGCCAGGAAGATTGTCGAGGCTTCCTGTCTTGCCTGGCTTAGGGTTATTTGTTGATTACTCACATGTTCCATTTTAAAACTCCACTTTTAGTTTACGCAATAATCAAAATACGCTACAAATACGCTACATATTCTATAAAGATATAACCAATGTGGTGGTCTTGCAAGAAAAACAGCTTCCTTGAGGAAAAATAAGAGCAATGAAAATAGCAATCAGCGGAAAAGGCGGTGTGGGAAAAACCACTATCATGGCACTTCTTGCCCAGGAGTTAAAAAAGAATGGTAACGATGTACTCGTAATTGATGCTGATCCAAGCCCTCATATGGCTGAAACCTTAGGTGTTAAAAAACCTGAAGAAATCCGTCCCATCGCTGACATGACAAAGCTTCTGGTTGAACGCTCAGGAAAGACTGAAGGTTCTCCCATGTACAATATGAATCCGGAGGTGAATGATCTGCTCGTTGACTTTATGCTGGAGCATGATGGAATGAAACTTATGATACTTGGTGCCATCCAGACCGGAGACAAAGGCTGTGCCTGCCCTGAAAGCAATGTTTTGCGCAGGATGCTGACCAAGCTTCTGCTCTCGGAAGATCAAGTCGTTTTACTCGACATGGAAGCAGGTGTTGAACATTTGGGACGTGGAACCATTGCGGGGATAGACCATCTCCTGATTGTAGTTATCCCTTCCAAGTCTTCTATCCGGACTGCGTTAAAAGTGAAAAAGCTGGCAGAGGATGTGAAAATCCCTAAAATCAGTTTTGTAGGAAATCTGGTAACCGATGAAGAAGATAAGATCTTTCTGGAAGAAGGACTGGGAACACCTCCAATAGCCTTTTTCCCAAACTCACAGGCCATCAGAAAAGCAGAACGCCAGGAAATCCCAATAACAACATTAAAAGATGCAGCAGGTTCTGCCCCTTCAATACTACTACAAAAAATAATGGGCTAACCCGGCTCAACCGGAAACAGTACAGTTTACTGGGCTCTTTTCGGTACTCCCTTGAGGGTGCTCAGTTCAGTGCCCCCTCGAGGGATAAAAGTGCCTTATCAGATAAATTTCTTTGAAAAAAACAAGAAAATTATCTGTAAGTGACTAAACCCTTTCCGACTTCTGTCCTCTTACTTCTGGTTTCTGACCTCAAACAGCGCCACGACCGTCAAAAACACGTCTGACGGTCTTCAGGATAATCTTAATATCAGTCCATAAGGAATAATTTAGAATGTACCAGTCATCCATCCCGACCCGTTCATCATAACTGCTGGTATCAGAACGGCGCTCCACCTGCCACGGCCCAGTAATCCCCGGCTTCATGGAGCAATAACGCCCGGCACTTTCCTTATAGAAATTAGTAAGTTCCTTATCCACAATGGGTCGTGCACCAACAACGCTCATCTCACCTTTCAAAGCATTAATAAATTGAGGAAGCTCATCCAAACTGCTTTTCCGCAAGAACTTTCCAAGCCTTGTGATTCGTGGATCATTCTTCAGCTTAAAACTACGTTCCCACTCCTCACGCTGTTCGGGATTATCAGCCAGAAGTTGCTGAAGTTGTTCTTCAGCATCAACTACCATTGACAGGAATTTAAGACATTTAAATTCTTTTCCGGTGGCTGTAATTCTCAAGTGCTGATAGAAAACAGGACCGCCATCCTGTAACTTCACAAGTATTGC
>DQVD01000112.1 GCA_015661935.1 Desulfocapsa sulfexigens
CTGGCATCCACCTACGAGAATGATTCACACAGAAACTTTGTTTTTCCGATACATGTACCCTAAGGCAGGTAATAGTTGTTTTTAGATTTAAATTCCAGCAATTCAGGATGCTAGCTTGGGCCGACCCCGTTTGGTAGCATAGGGCGGAGATGCGGTAGAATATAGGAATCTTCCGGTGCTTCTAAGCCGAGGTTTTAAGCCCATTAACTGTGAGTCGCCAAACTTATGCCGTTGGTGGGATTTTTATTATGTCACTGATAAATGCCACAAGTAATCAATAATTAACATTCCGTCAATGCCTTTTGGAACAGAAGGCACTTTTATTTGATAAAGATATGCTTTATAGTGTAACTATCATGTAATTTAGTAACCATGAGGTGACAATATGACGCTGAGCGAAAAAATATTACGTCTTAGAAAAGAAAGGAAATGGAGCCAGAAAAAACTGGCCAGTATGATCGGAACGAGTGGGCCGGTACTTGGCAGGTACGAACGTGAAGAGATAACTCCTTCTGTGGAGGTTGCCAGGAAGTTGGCCGAAGCATTTGGGGTAACGCTTGATTATCTGGTTGATGAGACCGGCATTGTTGCTGAGATAATAGATAGAAAAGTGTTGAATAGAATAACAGAAATTGATCATCTGGACAAAGATGACAAGAAAACTATCATACATGTAATTGACAGCCTTCTTAGAGATGCCAAGGCAAAAAAAGCTTATGCTCCTCATGTATAAAGAGAAGTGAGGACAGAAAAAAAGAGGTTCATTATGTAGGCTCAACAACATACACAGGATCTTTTGACTAAAATTAACAGGCTGCCACCGAAAAAGGTTGCAGTGGTCGAGGATTTTATTGAATTCTTGGGACAATGCGGAAGATACAGAATATGACAACTTATAAATTCGCTGATATTGTCTTGGTGCCGTTTTTCTTCACCGATCAATCAACAACCAAAAAACGGCCTGCTGTGATTGTCAGTTCCAGAGAATATAACAATGGCCGACCAGATCATATCATTATGGCCATTACCAGCAGCTTGCATCAAGTGGACAAGCTGGGCGAGGAGATCATAGTTGATTGGAAAGGTGCGGGATTGCTCAAGCCTTCTGTACTTTAACCCATTTTGACGACAGTTGAGAATACTCTTATCCTCAGAAAACTCGGACAACTTCAAGGTGAAGATCAGCGCATCCTTGATAAAATTATTCAAGATATTCTCGGATCAGGTTAAAGAGTACCAGCTAGACAATAGTCTTTCCTTACGGCAGCGGTCCGCATGGGGTGGGGTTGTGATTCTGTGTTCCGGGTGCTTTGTCGGGTCGCTGCCTTGTCCGGGTTCCGGGGTTGTCCAAGTTGGTTTGGATATTTGGCGCAGACCGAAATTTTCCACGCAAACGGTAGCCACGCAAACGGGGGCGGACCAAACTATCATCCTGAATTGCTGGAATTTAAATCCAAAAAATAACTATTATCTGGCCTAAGAGTACTCTTTTCACCCTCAAAAAGTGTACTGAGAACTCTATTTATGGGTATAACTAAGATCGACTTTATTTACGCTGGTTTGTTCATTTTTAGGGATTGGCATCCAGCCGGGAATTTTCAATGCCTTGAGTCCGCTTACCGAGTTTTTAAGTAATTATTTGAGTAATGAATATAATTCTATTTGAGAAAGATGAACTGAAGGATTCTCGTGTTATTTTAACTGATCACCGGGCAAAGCATATTGTAAAAGTTTTGCATAGTGAGCCTGGTGATTTTATCCGTGTAGGTGAAATTAACGGCGAAATCGGGAAAGGAAAAGTATTGGCAATTCAAAGCAAGTATCCTTTTCTTGTTGAACTTTCTGTGAGTTTATCGGATAAGCCTGTACCACCTCCTCCCATTGATCTTCTCCTTGCAATGCCCAGACCTATAATGTTTAAACGAATTCTAAGCCAGGTAACAGCTCTGGGGGTTGGTACAATTTATCTTATTAATGCCAATCGCGTAGAAAAAAGTTTCTGGGATTCCGGGATTATAAATGAAGAAGAATATCGTCCGCATTTGATGCATGGTCTGGAGCAGGCAGTGGATACCCGTTTACCGCAAATTAAAGTGTTTCGTCATTTCAGACCTTTTGTTGAAGAGTATCTTCCAGATATCAATTCTCAATACAGTTCTTTAATAATTGGACATCCTGATTCAGCTAACACTTTGTCCCACTGTTTATCAAAAAATCAAGGGAGGGTGCTTTATGCTGTCGGTCCGGAAGGTGGCTGGGTGGATTTTGAAATTGAACAATTTCTGGCTGCCGGGATGAGAGCTTTTTCAATTGGTCCAAGAATATTAAAGGTTGATACTGCAGCGGTGTCGATCCATGGCAGAATTAGTCAGCTTCTCGGATAAGGGGTAAGTATTCCGGTAGGAAACACAGCATCAATATGTTTTTTTCGCACACTTCAATTCTTTTCCTTCCAGAGTTTTGAGCAATGCCTCATCTCCTTTGCTCCAAAATATTATATCTCCATCGGCATACTTTCCTACATATTTTGAACCACTTCCAGATGGGGAAAGAGTCAGAAGACAGGAGGCGTTGGCCTGGTAAAGGATTAATACCATTATTATCAGTGCTCTGTGAGGAAGGATGCTGCTGAAGAATCTCACCAATACGAAACAGATAAACATCTCCAACATATCGCTTTTGATCCTTGACTTTCCAGGCATCATCACGC
>DQVD01000083.1 GCA_015661935.1 Desulfocapsa sulfexigens
CTGTCGTTCCATTCACGTACTGCGATTGAATAGTTCCGTACCCGATCTTCAGTTCGCGCCAGGTCAGTGAGCTCGTGGTAATGGGTGGCAAAGAGCGTCTTAACACCTTTATTGTTTTTTTGAACCAGATCTTCTGCCACTGCCCAGGCAATGGCCAGACCATCAAAAGTAGAGGTGCCTCTGCCAATTTCATCCAGGATAACAAGACTTTTTTCAGTGGCATTATTTAAGATATTGGCAGTTTCATTCATCTCCACCATAAATGTAGACTGGCCTCGTCTGAGATCGTCCATGGCACCAACTCGAGTAAAAATTCGATCCACCACACCGATGGTGGCTTCTTTTGCCGGAACAAAGGAACCCATTTGAGCCATAAGAACAATGAGAGCGGTTTGGCGCAGGATAGTGGATTTCCCTGCCATGTTAGGGCCTGTTATGATAAGAACTTCTTCTGTCTCCTGATCCAGATGGACATCATTTGGTACAAATTTACCACTGGGCAGTGAACGTTCTATCACCGGATGTCTGCCTTCAACAATATTGATTATCTCCCCGTCATTTACTTCCGGATGGTGGTAGCGATTGAGCTGAGCAACTTCTGCAAGACAAACAAGGAAGTCTATTTTGGCAAGTAGCTGAGCACTCTGCAGTAAGCGAGAGCTCTCACTGGCAAGCTTTTTACGAATCTCTGTGAATAGTTGATATTCAAGCTCAAGTCGTCGATCCTGTGCCCCTAAAACTTTTGATTCAAACTCTTTGAGTTCCGGGGTGATAAATCGTTCGGCATTTACCAGGGTCTGTTTGCGGATATAGGTCTCAGGAACATTCTCAGATTGGAGTTTGCTCACTTCGATGAAATATCCAAAAACTTTATTAAAGCCGACTTTCAGCTTGGCAATACCTGTTGCTGCGCGTTCCTGCGCCTCAAGATCAAGAATGAGTTGTTTACCATGGCGTTGAATGTGCACCAGTTCATCAAGCTCTTCATTGTATCCCTGTTTTATAAGTCTGCCTTCTCGAAGGGTGATGGGCGCTTCTTCGTTGATAGTGGTTTCCAGAAGATGATACAAATCAGCGAGTCTATCCAGATTTTCTCCAATGTCTTGAATGCGACTGGCTTCACATTGAAGAAGAAGTTCCTTGATGGCAGGGAGTTTAGCAAGTGATTGCTTTAATGCCAGCATATCCCGGCCATTTCCATTTCCGAGTACCATACGACTATTGAGGCGCTCAACGTCATAGATAGCGGTGAGCTGTTCCCGAAAACTGCTTCTAATGGCAGGGTGAGTATAAAGAAACCGAACTGCATCAAGTCGTCTATTGATGCGCTCTACGTCATGAAGCGGGAAGAGAATCTCCTGCTTAAGCATCCTTGCACCCATTGGAGTGCAGGTATGATCAAGTACAGAAAGGAGTGAACCTTCTCTTTGTGAGCCAATAATGGTTTGGGTCAGTTCAAGATTACGGCGTGACGAATCATCAATCTGCAGGATTCGATCAAGGTCGATGGGAGTAAGTTTCTCAATATGACCAATATTACTCTTTTGGGTATCTATAATATATTCAAGAAGCACCCCGGCAGCAATAATGCCCTGTTTAAACGCGCTGCAGCCAAACCCGGCAAGATTGCTAACCTGGAAATGGCCAACGAGTAACTCTTCACAGCTTGAGAAATGAAACTGACTGGATGATCTTTTGGTGATGCAGAGCCCGGGAAGAAGGGTTCCGGCAGCATCCAGAAGATCTGCAAGATCCTCAGAGTCTTTTTCGTTGATCAGAAGCTCTGCAGGGGTCATACGGGTGAGCTGATCAAGAATGATTTCAGCCTGTCCTTTATGGTCTATAAATTCTCCAAGCAGAAAGGAACCGGTTGAAAGATCGAGAAAACTTATTCCATAAAGTGTTTCGCCGCCCTTTTTTTTACGGTTCAGAGCTGCAACATAGAGATTGTCTTTGGCATCGAGCAGCTGTGAGTCAGTGACCACCCCGGGTGAGACAACACGGACCACTTCACGACGTACTATTCCTTTGGCTTCACTCGGGGTTTCAGTCTGTTCGCAAATAGCCACACGTTTTCCTGCTTTAACCAGTTTTGCAAGATAGTTTGTGGCTGCATGGTACGGTACGCCGCACATGGGAACCTGATTGGTTGGATTTTTCTTGTTTCGTGCAGTGAGGGTGATGCCTAAAATTTTTGAGGCAGTAACTGCGTCGTCAAAAAACATTTCGTAAAAATCACCCATGCGGTAGAAAAGAATAGTATCCTGGTGCTGTTCTTTTATTTCAAGATACTGCTGGAGCATGGGGGTGAGTTTTGCTGCTTTTGTCATCGTAATAAATATATTCAGCTATTGCTGTTTTTCAGAAGTTTCTGGAAAGAAGGCAGGAGTTTATCAAAGGTGCTAAGGAGATGCTCGGGTATCGAGCGAACCTCGGCCAAGACAGTCATAAAGTTGTGATCATCTTCCCAGCGGGGCACAATGTGGAAGTGGAGATGGTCAGCAATGCCTGCTCCTGCAACATGTCCAATGTTGCAGCCAATATTGAATCCATCGGGATGTAGCTGGTCACGCAGTATTTGCGTAGCTTTTGAGA
>DQVD01000117.1 GCA_015661935.1 Desulfocapsa sulfexigens
AACAAAGTTTCTGTGTGAATCATTCCCGGAAGTGGATACCAGATGGAAACCGACTGTAGTTATTTCAGCCGCAGGCTGCTAACTATTCTGGCTTCTGTCTTCTAGTTTCTGTCTTCTGAATGCGCCCGCAGGGCATCATATCCTTACTGCCACCAGAAAGCAGCCTTTGTGTAAGGTCAGTTTCTTCTCCAATGTTAACCCATGAAAACTTATCTATAGTGTATAATGAACCTTGGAAAATGCTATTTCTCTCCGAGGACACCCTCACAAATATCTTTTCTGTTACTTCACGTTTGATACCGAACCACCAGTGTTTCCATTTGAAACATTAGAAAACGCCACGCTTTCCCGAGGTTCCGTTGTGTTTCGAAATCGTCCACAGCACACACTGCGCGAAACACCACCAACCTCCTGAGACAACAGTACTTTTATGTTTTTTTTACAATTATTGCACCCTTCATGCTAAACCAGGACCAAAAGAAGCCGTAACTACTGTGGCAGACCAGAGTTTTGATGTTGCAGTTGTGGATCTGGCCATGCCTGGAATAGATGGAATTGTAACGCTGAAGCATGACCCAAGCGATTTTATTGATAAAACTGTTGACCTTCTGAAATAAATATGGAAAAGAGAACGAATGCATACTCTGGAGCAGAAGCCTGCCAATGAGATGAAAAACGTTATGAAAAGTAAAAGCTGGTGACAATCTACTTCCCATAAGAGAAGCACATGCCCACCCAACTATCTAAAGCAACGCACAAAGGGTTAACAATCCACCCGAACAGGTTTGGTGTATCCACTATCTGTGACCATATGAAACAAAAGATCGACTGTAACGAAAACACTGCAAAGGAGGAGAAAATCGTGAACAACAAAACATCGGTTATAAGGGATATAATCATACCCCTGGACCGCTATCCGCATCTGAATGAAAAACAGACGCTCCAAGAGGCAATAGAAGCATGTATGGCTTTCCGGGCAGGGGAGCAGGGTCGCCTGCGCTATGCCGGGCTTGTAGTAGTCAACGATAAGAACCAACTGGTTGGCCAACTCTCTCTCCTCGATATTCTACATGGGTTAGTACCACATCTCATGGATGCCGCCAAAGTTAGGAAGTTTGAAGGAAGAGAAATGGAACATCCGGACCTTACATTCCTGTACGAAGAGCAAACCTTTGCAGTATGCAAGAAACATCATAAAGCCCCAGTCAAACCTCTGGTAAAGGCCATTGATTTCTCACTTCCGGCTGATACCCATATTCTAAAAGCCCTGGTCATGATGACACATCGAAAGGATTTTCACGTTCCGGTAACCGACAATGGCTATATTATCGGGATGCTGTGTCTTAAAGAAATCTTCAATGCGATGTGCAACACCTACTGTACCAGTGAAATTACTTAATACAAAAAAGAGGTTATACAAATGTCTGTTGCAGAGTCTCCTACAATAAGCCTTCCTGAGGCCAAAGAGCCGTTCAATTATAAACGGCTTTTTTTTATGTTTCTCGGCATCGGGTTGTTTTTCTTTGTCTATTACTGCCCCCCTTGGCCTGATGCCATAGATCCAATGGGTGAACATTTTGTTCTGAACCAGCAAGCAAAGGGCGCAATAGCCGTGTTTTTGCTGGCTGCCACCTGGTGGGTCTTTGAAGTTGTCCCCATTGGCGTTACAAGTTTAACCATTGGTGTGCTTCAGGCACTTTTTATGATTCGTGACCCTAAAGTAGCATTTAAAGATTTCATGGATCCTTCTGTTCTCTTTATCTTTGGCTCCATTGTCATTGGTATGGTTTTCACCAAGACTGGCCTGACCAAGCGCATCGCCTATAAGATGCTCTCCATTGTTGGTGAAAAAACGAGTATGATCTACCTGGGCTGCTTTGTTATGACTGCAGCACTAACCCATGTCATGGCTCATACGGCAGTTGCTGCCACCATGTTTCCACTGCTTATGGCTATTCACGCTCTCTATTCCGATGAGGATGAACCCACTAAATTTGGTAAGGGACTTTTTATTGGTATGGCCTATGTGGCAGGTGCCGGTAGTATTGTCACCCTGCTTGGTGCGGCGCGTGGTGCTGTGGCCCTGGGTTTTTATAAAGATATTATGAATGTGGATATCAGTTTCTTTGAGCTGACCGAGTACATGTTTCCCATTGGCTGGATTATGACTTTTATCCTCTGGGGATTTTTCATGGTTTGTTTTAAACCTGAAAGGGATCGGATCCCAGGCCTGAAAGAAAAAGCGGGTAGAATGTATACTGAACTTGGCGGATGGAGCAGAAAGGAAGTTATTACGGCATCCATTGTTGTTTTGACGATTCTGGTCATAGCCCTGAAAAATTTTATCCCGGCTCTTGCGGGACTACACAAAACAGGCATCCTACTCTGTTCCACCATTTGCTTCTTCCTCTTTAATATTCTTGATGTGGAAGATCTTGAGGAAATTCCCTGGAATATCATCCTCCTCTTTGCCGGTGCCATGTCCATTGGTTTCTGTCTCTGGGAGACAGGAGCTGCTAAATGGATGGCAGTCAACTGGTTGGTCCTTTTTCAAAGTTCCCCTCCAATTGTCTTTATCATTGGCATGGCTTTCTTTGTCATGATGATGACCAACTTTATCATGAACGTGGCAGCCATTGCCATCTCTCTGCCGGTTGCACTCGTTATCGCTCCCTATCTTGGAGTAGGCGGTGAGGTTATCCTTTTCTCTGCACTCGTCGTTTCCGGTATGCCCTTTCTGTTACTGGTCGGCGCTGCTCCCAACGCAATTGCCTATAACTCCAAGCAGTTTACCACTGCAGAGTTCTTCCTGTGGGGTCTTCCAGCGAGCGCAATTCTTATGCTGGTCACCTGGCTTGCAGTTACAGTTATCTGGCCGATAATGGGAATGGAGATTTATATTCCAAAAGTAATGTAGCGGCTTAGCTATGTTTAAAGTAACAGGCAGGTTGTGGTGACAACCTGCCTGTTCCGGGAGTGATCGCCAGAGTCTCTCTTGAAATAACATGCAGGCTGTGTGTGGCAGCCTGCATGTCAATCTTCCGGGATAATTATATTTTGCAGTGCAGACTATCCAATGGGTGTAATATAAAAAAGTGAGACAGGTACTTGGCTGATAATATAAAATATTTCTTTCAGCGGCACCTAGTTTTTCTTTAAATATCAGCACGTTGCATCGCTCGCTAAATATCAAAATTGTTTGTTTCTACTTTCCAGTGTTATTTCAACTAGTTGACGCCATGTTGGTCGTAAGTGAACGAAAAGAAAACTATTTGTAAAGGCCGTAATTAATATTTCCCGTAACCATGCAAAGGGATAATGCATAGTAATTACAGGATGATAATAGGATTTGGTAATTATCACTTTTTCATATTGCCCCCTATCCAATAAAATAGTCTTCACTTCCAAGAAAAATTACGATAGCATAACAAAGAAGTTCAAATAATCAGGGAATTAATTTTAAGCTCAAAAAAAGGGGGAAAGTGTTTTGATGAAATTATCGTACAAGTTATTTTTGCAGGTTTTTATGCTGCTTGGGATACCAGGACTTGCCATGGCATCAGGTGGAGGAAATGGAAACCACCTTGATCTCACCTCAAGTTGGGTTGGCTATGCTTCATTGCTGATTTTTGTGGTGGCCTACGGCTTTGTTATGGCTGAAGAGTATACCCATATGCGTAAATCCAAACCGGTTTTACTGGCCGCCGGAATAATCTGGGGTATCATTGGGTGGGTGTATACCAGCCACGGTTTCACTCATGCAGCCGAGATAGCAGTACGCCACAATATTCTTGAATACGCTGAACTCTTCCTCTTCCTGCTGGTGGCCATGACCTATATCAATGCCATGGAGGAACGGCAGGTTTTTGAAACTCTACGGGTAAAACTGATAAATGCCGGATTTTCCCTTCGGCAGATATTCTGGCTCACAGGTGTTCTTTCCTTTTTTATATCACCAGTTGCCGATAACCTGACCACTGCTCTACTTATGTGTGCTGTGGTCATGGCCATAGGCAAAGACAATGCCAAATTTATAGGTCTTGCCTGTATCAATATCGTGGTTGCAGCCAACGCAGGTGGTGCTTTCAGCCCCTTTGGTGACATTACAACTCTTATGGTCTGGCAGAAAGGAATCGTCAGCTTTGGAACTTTTTTTAACCTCTTTATTCCGTCTGTAGTGAACTGGATTGTACCTGCAATAATCATGAGTTTTGCTGTACCAAAACTTCAGCCGGAAGCTGGTGACGTTGATGTAAAATTAAAACGCGGTGCTTTTGTTGTCATTGGCCTGTTTCTTTTGACCATCTGTACAGCCGTCAGTTTCCATAACTTCCTCCACCTGCCACCTATGATGGGAATGATGACAGGACTGGCATATCTAAAACTCTTTGGCTTCTACCTGAAGAAAACCCATAAAAGTACTAAAAATGATCCTGATTATGATCCTGAAAAGGCAGAAGAACGACTCGGTGACACGGTGGCTTTTGATGTGTTCAAAAATATTGCCCGCGCCGAGTGGGACACCCTGATGTTTTTCTATGGTGTTATCCTCTGCGTTGGCGGCCTTGGCTTTATCGGTTATCTGGCTATTGTTTCTGAGGTGATGTATGTCAGCTGGGGAGCGACAGCTGCCAATGTTCTGGTCGGTTTTCTCTCCGCCATTGTTGATAATATCCCGGTTATGTTTGCAGTTCTTTCCATGCAGCCCGATATGTCCATGGGACATTGGCTACTGGTAACACTCACTGCCGGTGTTGGAGGCAGTATGCTCTCCATAGGATCGGCTGCAGGCGTGGCCCTTATGGGTCAGGCCCGTGGGATGTACACCTTTGGCGGGCACATGAAATGGATGCCGGTAATCGCCCTTGGATATTTTGCAAGTATCATAACGCATTTCTTTGTCAACAGTCGCTTTTTTGACAATGTGCCTTTGTAACACTCTTCCTGCCCGGTCATGTAGATTCATTACGTGATCG
The DNA here is from genome assembly GCA_015661935.1 of Desulfocapsa sulfexigens. Classification (GTDB taxonomy): domain Bacteria; phylum Desulfobacterota; class Desulfobulbia; order Desulfobulbales; family Desulfocapsaceae; genus Desulfocapsa; species Desulfocapsa sulfexigens_A. Next base: position 4,977 of record DQVD01000117.1, read on the forward strand.
GGCACC
>DQVD01000324.1 GCA_015661935.1 Desulfocapsa sulfexigens
GGAACAGAGATGAATTTCTTATTAGTGCCTTACTCCTGAACTCCTGTCATAAAAACAAGAAAGTTAGGCAGTATAATGCATTAAATATTATGTACTTATTCGGTGGTTTGGATTTATAGCAACATTTTTGTTGCACCCCGAAGCAAAGTTGGTTTGCGGGTATCCCGCGTTAGAGATAAGCTGCCCGACTACAATTTATGGTGCTCAACTGAAACCTGACACACACACCAATAATCCACCATCCCTGAGAAAAGTTCTGGGACTTCTGGGCCCCATCTATTTCAAACACCGCATTCGGCTGTTGTTTGGTTTAATGGCGCTGCTGGGTGTCAATTGTCTCCAGCTCACTATTCCCCGCATTCTAAAAAATGGCATCGATTCACTCTCAGATGGAACCGCTGTACAGAGTGATTTACTCCGACTTGCACTCCTTATCTGTATTATTGGAATAGCTGCCAGCCTGCTCCGTTTCTGCTGGCGCTATCTTATTATTGGCTTTTCCAGGCACCTTGAGCGGGATCTGCGTAAAAAGATTTTCGGCCATGTCATGAGCATGGATGGAAGTTTTTTCTCCAAATACAGTACCGGCGCTATTATGGCTCATGGAAGCAATGATCTTGCAGCTGTACAAATGGCCTGCGGTATGGGCCTTGTTGCTGCCATTGATGCGCTGGTAATGTCCGTGGCGGCCATTGCCTTTATGCTTAATATTGATGTTGGACTTACTCTGATTGCACTTTTACCTATGCCAATTCTGGCTCTGGCCACCCGTTACCTCTCTGGAAGCCTGCACCACCGTTTTGATCGTGTTCAGGAACAGTTTTCAGGCATGACGGAATTTGCAAGATCTTCCATTTCCTCAATCCGGTTACTCAAAGCCTACACTCTTGAGAAAAGGCAAATTAAACGCTTTGCCCGTATTGGAAAAGAGTACGTCGATTCAAATATTCGGGTAGCAATCATTCAGGGCTTACTCTTCCCCATTGCTACACTGGTCGGTAGTAGTGGAATGCTGCTTGTTCTTTATTTTGGCGGACGGCTGGTCATTTTAAAAAGTATCTCCATGGGTGATTTTGTAGCCTTTGTTACGTATCTCTATATGCTGATCTGGCCCATGATGGCAGTCGGATGGGTGGCAAATCTCTCCCAGAGAGGAGTAACCTCACTACGCCGAATCCACCGACTTCTTACTGAAAAATCGCAACTCCTGCCCGGGAATACTGATTCCCAGGCAACAAGCTCTTTATTTGAACTTCGTAACCTCAACTTCACCTATCCACAATCAAAGCGGAGAATACTGGATGCCATCACGCTTATAGTCACTCCCGGAATCCTAGGTATTACAGGCCCTGCGGGATGTGGAAAGACCACTCTTTGTCAGGTTCTCGCCCGTATCTATCCAGTTGCCAACGGGACACTCTTTCTTGGGAAAACAGATGTAAACGACATCTCTGTCGAATCTGTGCAAACCCTGATCAGCTACGTGAGTCAGGAAGCATTACTGTTTTCAAGCAGTTTGCGTGAAAATATTGCCTTTGGTAACCCGGATGCTTCCATGGATCTCATTATTAAAGCGGCAAAAGCAGCCGCCATCCATGATGAAATCAGTGCATTTCCAGAAGGCTATGAAAGTATGATCGGAGAAAAAGGTGTCAGCCTGTCGGGCGGTCAACGCGGCAGAGTTGCACTTGCAAGAGCCATACTCTGTGACAGGCCGATTATTATCATTGATGATGGCCTGGCAGCTGTGGATACCGGAACTGAGCAGGAGATAATTGAGAATATCAGGCCCTGGCTCAAGGGAAAATCTGTAATCTGGGTCAGCCAGCGAATCAAACAGCTTGCAGGAACAGATAGAGTTATTGTCCTTGAGAATGGCAAAGTCAGCGGTATCGGCCCCTATGATGAGCTTGTTCAAGACAATGCTTTTCTTGGTGAGATTAGTCGTCGCCAACACCTGCAGGGGGAAAAAAAGAATGCGTAACTTCGGGTATTTTGAAGAAGATTACTCATCTTCCATTTCCGAGAAAAGATTGTGGCGTCGTATCATCACCTACCTGCACCCCTTCCGCTTTCCTTTTGCAGGAGCTGTTCTGCTCTCACTTTTTGTCACAACTTGTGCACTCGGTCTCCCCTGGCTCATGCAGCAGGCTATTGATCTCTATATAACCAATCCGGGGCTTAATTTCGATCAACGCATGGCGGGACTCGGCACAAATGTGCTGCTCTATGGAGGCCTGATATGTATTGGATTCATAACTTCCTTTCTTCAGGTTCTACTCCTCGAATGGATCGGACAATCAATCATGCACACCCTGCGCCAGGATCTTTTCAGCCATTTGCTCACAATTGAACTTAAGTTTTTCAGTGCGCAACCAGTTGGCCGTCTGGTCACCCGCTTAACCAATGATGTGCAAAATATGCATGAGATGTTCACCTCCATCATGGTGACCATCTTCAATGACCTTCTGCGGATGGCATGTATCCTGTTCCTTCTTGTGTATATGAATTTCAGGTTGGGTCTTATCCTCTGTCTTTTTGTCCCCTTGGCGACCATTGTTACCATTCTCTTTTCCAAACTTGCCAGAAATCATTTCCGGGCCATACGTAAACAACTCTCCAAATTAAATTCCTTTGTTCAGGAAACGGTTTCAGGAGTTATGCTGGTACAATTATTTTGCAGAGTCAATGATTTAAAGCAGGAATTTGCAACGCTCAATAATAACTACCTCAGAAAGACCCTGCGCCAGATTCGCCTGTTCGGAACATTTATGCCCATTACCGAACTTCTGAGTTCGCTGGCGATTGCTCTTATTCTCTGGTACGGCGGCGGAGAAATTATCCGAAAACAATTAACCCTCGGTGAACTGGTTGCCTTTCTTTCTTACATGCGCCTGTTTTTCCAACCTCTGCGAGAACTTTCTCAGAAGTATTCCATTGTCCAGTCGGCCCTGGCATCTGCCGAACGTATTTTTCATTTACTGGATACTGATTCTGAAGAAGACAGAACGCCTGATAAGAGTAAAAACAAAGCTCTTTCACTTAGTGGTGATCTCTGTTTCAGTAATATTAACTTCTCCTACCTTCCGGATCAACCAGTCCTCCATGACATTTCATTTACAGTAAGAAAAGGAGAGACTGTAGCAATTGTAGGTTCCACTGGAAGTGGAAAATCTACCCTTATTAATCTCATGCTCCGTTTTTATGAGCCGGATAGTGGTAATATCAGCCTTGCGGGATATCCTCTTGCTGATGTGCCAAAGAATAAAATACGGAAGGAAATCGGTGTGGTAATGCAGGAGATGCTCATTCTGCAGGACACACTATTGAACAATATAACTCTCGATACCGGAAAAGAACGAAAAGAAGTGATAGAATTGCTGCAACAGACCCAATTGAGTCAATTCGTGGCAAATCTCCCTCAAGGACTGGACACTATCATAGGCGAAGGTGGACAAGCCATGTCAACCGGAGAAAAACAGCTTCTTGCCATTGCCAGAGTATTGTGTCGCAACCCATCACTTCTGGTGTTGGATGAGGCAAGCTCAGCCATTGATTCCAAAACTGAAAAGCTTCTGGAACAGCCACTTGAACACTGTTTTAGAGGAAAGACGGTTCTTATCATTGCCCATCGGCTCTCCACTGTACAACGGGCCGACAGAATCATTGTGCTTGATAAGGGAACAATTATTGAACAGGGAAGCCACCGCGAGCTGCTTGAACAAAATGGTTTATACAGTCGACTGGTGACACTTGACTTTGAACCAAATACATTTTAACTTCTTTCTGAATTTCAGGTTCCATGAGAATGGAGAATAAGGGAACCCGGTGTAAATCCGGGACGGGCCCCCCTGTAATCGGGGACGAAAGCTGCACAATGTCACTGGTCTTATCTTAAGACCGGGAAGACGCAGCGTTAAGGATGATCCGAAAGTCAGAAGACCTGCCTGAAAAGTTTATAATACCAGACAGAAATCTCCGTGGACAAGAGATTTACAGCCATATCTGTGGAATTAAGAGCATCCCCGGATCAATTATATCTTGGTCCGGGGATTTTTTTGTTTTCATAACAAATTTCTTTCCGGGCATTTTCCTTTTACAGGTGGAGAGAAAAATGACAAAAAGTTTGTATCTGCGATTATATTCATATAGATAATTGTACAGTTGTCGTTCTATTTTCACAAGGGCTAACAGTCAATTGGTCATATCCGGAAATATCCCGGCAACCTCACATCCATCGGTATTCGAGGATTTCTGACTGACACC
>DQVD01000417.1 GCA_015661935.1 Desulfocapsa sulfexigens
ACTGTTTTAAAAGTTTCCCCTGTATGCCCTTTCCCTGAAACACAAATACAGAATGGGAGATCTCGATTCCGTTCACTTTTTTTACCCAATCCAGCACCAGAGGATTCCTGGACTGCAATCTAAACATTGCAGATAGTGTTTTACCGGGAGCTTTCAAATAGCCTTTTACCAGGCCTGCAGCCTCAGAGAAAACATCCGCTGAAGCACCAAGTTTATACGATGGTGAAAGCCGTGGTCGATACCCCTGTTTACTCAAAAAACGATTATTGGAAAGATAGGACTGCCTGCCGTCATCATCATCATGAAAAACAGACAAACTGGACAGACGGCCATCGGATTTCCACTCTTTAAAAGCAGTTTTCGCATAATACTGCAAAGGTATCGCACCATATTCATACATCATCATCCTGATGCGGATCTTATCCACTTCGCCCACAAACTCAGAATAATATTCGAGGTAATATTGTAAGATCACCCGAAGCTGGGTGGTGAAAACCGTATTTTGTTCATGAATTGCAGAGAGCATCTCACCAATGAGATAGGTGCGTGTGTCGGGATCAATGGTTTCCAGCAAAGTCATAAAGGTTGCTGAAAAAAGAATCAGGCTGTTCTCATCCTGAAAGGCTGATTGTATAACCAGATCAAGAACCCGTTTTTGTTCTATGGAATCCACGGGAAAGAACATGGCAAGCTTACCGCGCTGGGCAAGGCTGATTATAAAATCTGAAACATGGTTATTTTCCGGGTCAACATCGAGCAAGAATCGAAGCAGGTTCGCCTGGAAACGCTTTTCAATCCGATCCATTAACACGGGAACCAGAACATCACGGAAAGATGAATCGTATAAATCACTCCCCTTGGAAAGAAGGATATAATTATTCATCGTGGTGATATCATAGGCTACCTGCACACGGGCCTTACTCGTAGCTTTCCGCAGAACCGCAATGGCAGAACCTTTTTTACCGCTGTTCAATGCTTTGTAAAAGGACGCTTTGTACTTCTCACGAACCTTCCAGTCGAGACGATTCCAAATTGTCTCCAGCCTGCTTACAGAACTTGCCTTGAGGCTTGCAGAGGAAATTTCACGACCGCGTAAGTCGGTCACAGAATGAAGATCATTTATTTTCCATGTTAAATAATTCGATGCCTCGGCAAGACCCTTTAATAAAATTGCCTTGTCGGCAGGAGATTCTGCAAAAAACAGCCACTCTTTGTCATCCTGACTCTCACTAAAATAATATGCGACCCAGGACAGTGCTTTTTCCGGAGTAATATCCTGTTTAAATAAACCGCGTGCATTCCAGGCATCAGTTCTGGAAAGAGTGGGAAGAAGAGCCATAATCGCCAATGCCTTATACGCATTTATTCCCTTAATTTTACAACATTCTTCTGTGGCCCACTGCTGCTGGGTATTCATGGATTCCAGTAAACTTAAGCCACGCGCCACCGTTTCACTGCTTTGGCCGGGAAGCACAAGGAAGGCCTTCAAAGCCCAGCCCCCAGGCTCACTCATGTTCCCTATACGATCAATATACGTCATGATTTCAGGGGCAGTAACCACATCAACCAGCTCAAAGGCTGACATGACACGACCATGGGAATACTCAAGCGTTTCAAGTTTATCAAGAAACTTCCAGGAAAGTTCAGTGTCTGCTCCTTCTAGGGTCACAAAACGTTCAAAGAGGAGGAGGTTATCAAAGCCAATTTTAGCGGTGATTAGTTTTCTCAGACTTCCAACAAGCTCTTCTGCTGTCACGTCATCAAGCTGACTAAATGCTTGCAGGGCTCTTTTATTGGTATAGCTGAGTGCCCGAATCAAGCTCTTGTTGTACTCGAACAGATCAACATCTTCACAGGCAACCCGGCTAAAAGCCTCTGCCGCCTTGGCATAACCTTTATCCGGGATACGGGCTTGAGCCATCGAAGGAATGCCAAGAAAAATCAGCAGGGTTATTATATTAAACACACTTACTTTATGTTTCATTTATGACTAAATCGAACAGTTTTTTTATTGATTATTGATGATTTATTGACTTCCTGAGCAAACGGGATAAATTGATCTCCTTTATTGTATATCTTAGGATTCACGAAAAATCCCTTAGGGCCCGGCAAGAAATAACTTGGGTTTTTCCAGTCGTAAATGTGCTGCAGGTTCATTTGATTTTATGTCTTCTAAACCGCAGCGTAGCCGGCTACGTTAGGATTTCGAAGACATAAAGTCAAATGAAAGGTAAGCGAGGTACGAGACTCCGTGTGGTACAGTTGCGAAGTGGAAAGTCCAAGTTATTTTTTGCCGGGCCTTTAGGAAGAGAAAGCTTACTATAGCATTAATCACTTTCAAAAAAATATCAAATTGCAGTGACAAAAAGCAACTCTCAAATACTGCCGGCTCTCTGTCTGCTGCTTGCCATGTTTCTCTGGGGAAGTTCCTTCATTGCCCTTAAACTGGCCTTTGTTGATTACCACCCCATGGTCGTCATTGCAGGCAGGATGCTTGTTGCCTCCCTGGCCTTCTTCTTTATACTGCCCCGGTTTAAAAATATCCGCATTCGCCATCAAGACTATAAACTAATGGGTTTTATGGCACTCTGCGAGCCCTGTTTATACTTTATTTTTGAAGCCCTTGCCTTGAAAAACACTTCGGCATCGCAGGCCTCAGTCATCACAACCATGCTCCCTTTGTTAGTTTCTGTATCTTCAGCTTTTTTTCTTGCGGAAAAATTCTCCCTGAGAAATATTTCAGGCCTGATCCTAGCCATGGTTGGTGCTCTTGGACTGAGTCTCGGGGGCGAAATCAGTGAGCAGGCACCCGCCCCACTGCTTGGCAATTTCTATGAATTTCTCGCCATGATCTGTGCCACAGCTTACACCATTGCCATCAAAAAATTAACAAGTCGCTATTCTCCACTTTTCCTCACTGCAGTACAAGCCTGGGTTGGAGCAATCTTTTTCCTTCCCATACTGCTGCTGCCATCGGTTCCTGTTCCAGACGCTTTCATCCTGATACCAACGACGGCTATCATCTATCTGGCTCTGGCAGTCACGATTGTCGCATATGGTTCGTATAACTATGCTCTCTCGGCAATGGATGCCGGGAAAGCTTCCATATATGTAAATCTCATCCCTCTTTTCACCATGCTGCTTGGCTGGATAGTATTTAAGGAATCATTTACGATCTTTCAATATCTTGCAGGATTTGCAATATTTTTCGGCGTTGGATTAAGTCAGGGATTCTGGCTGGGATCTCGTCATCAGAAAAGGTCGTGATAAAAAATGATAGAACGAAAGACTCGTAAACATATGGAAGCTGCCTTCCTCGAAGTTTCCCGTGCCGCAGCAAGAAAAAAACTTTATGCACTCCGGGCAGAACATGATGGTCACAAACAGCTGGCAAAACTGTTTCGCGCCATAGCAATCTCAGAAGATACTCAAGCTCTACGATTCCTGATCCAGTTGCGTGGCCAAATCGGAAAGAATGAGCAGAACTGTCAAGCTGCATTTGAAGAAGAAATCCCACATCTTATCACACAATACGAACAAGCCGTGGAAACAGCAGTAAAAGCTGGAGAACGGACGATGCAATCCGTCTTTCTTCAATCAACAAAAGTGGAACGTATCCATCTAAGTTTAAAAAAGAAACTCGAACACAACCAAGGTAAAGAGAACAACTACCATGTCTGCACATTCTGCGGATTTATCATGGAAGAGAATGCCCCGGAAAAATGTCCGATCTGTACGGCCCCTGCCAGACGCTTCCAGAAAGTGTAGAATACTATTCGGTAAACTTACCATCGAGCTGAGCTGCTAATTTTTCTCTTGTATTCACCGGCATTCTGCAAGTGACGTTTTCACACACATATGCACTCGCCCTGCCATCATTCTTCTGATGTTTTGTGCTGCTTAACAATACCAGTTCCTTTTGCAACCAGTTCCCGGCGCATGGTAAGAAACATGGCTGAGGGATCAAGCTCTTTGGGGCATACGCCATGGCAAAGCCCACAGAGACTGCACTCAAAAGGATTTTTTTTGTTCGTTTTTTCCACTATCTGCAAGCCAGTCACGAGCCAGGTCTTGCGGTGAACCGTACTCCTGTAAAAAAGAGCATTCCTTAAAACAGATTCCGCAGCTGACGTAATCTTCAGGAATGATCTCAATGGGAAGAGATATATCCAACTCCTGCATCAATTGCTTTAAAAAGGACTGACAAGCTTACCGGCAGAAGCCATGGTATTCATAATGTCATACATATTCGTTATAGTTCCGGCCTTCCGTTCATTTTCAAGCTTAAAAAATTCAAGGCAGGTGCCACAAACCCGGATGTCAACACCTTCCTCTTCCAATTTCCGCAAAGCTTCCAAGGCCTTACCGTCCGTACTTACAAGT
>DQVD01000046.1 GCA_015661935.1 Desulfocapsa sulfexigens
CAAAACAGGGTGCATAAAACATAATAAAAATTAATGCAGACACTGCTACAACACTGTTCCAGTTAGGATCTCTGACAAGACGTTTCCCAAGCGATCCTGCATCATCTGCTTCCACATTTCCCATCGAGTATACTGTTCCAAGGGTGGAGATGATTACTTCTTTAGCAGCAAACCCACCAAGCATTGCAATATTTGTCTTCCAGTCAAATCCGGCATAGCTGGAGATCGGTTCAAAAAAACTGCCTATTCTTCCGGCTATGGAATTTCTGAGGGCCTGTCCAGACTCTTCCTGATCAATAAGTATCAGTTTCTCATGTAATTCAGTTGCCCGATCAGAGAGTACTCCTTCTTCATTATTATATTGAGCAAGTTCCTGTTGTACTTTTTGGGAAAAACCATTGCTGATTTCTACTCGTGCTGCTTCAAAGGGTTCTTTTTCCAGGTCTGAAAGGCCGGGAAAGGTCATTAACGCCCAGAGAAGAATGGATATACCAAGAATAACAGTTCCTGCTTTTTTGATATATTGCCAGGTACGTTCCCATGTATGAATAAGAAGGCCACGCAGGGTAGGAAAACGATAAGGGGGGAGTTCCATGACAAATGGAGTAGCCTCACCTTTAAGAACTGTCACGCGGAGAAATTTGGCAGCAACAAGTGCTACAAACCAGGCAAGCATGGTGAAAAGGAACATATAGAGGGCTTTATGATCAGCAAAAAAGGCTCCTATTAAAAGAACAAGTACGGGAACTTTAGCACCGCAGTTCATAAAAGGAACCGTGAGTAGAGTAGCCATTCGTTCTTTTGGGGAACGTAGAGTTCTGGTTGCCATAACACCGGGTACCGCACAACCTCCTGCAATACCCCCGGATACGATAAAGGGCATAACGCTTGATCCGTGCAGGCCAAAGATTCGAAAAACACGATCCATCATAAATGCGACTCTTGCGAGATAGCCGGAATCTTCAAGCACAGCAATTCCAAAGAACATAAACATGATCAGGGGGACAAAACCCAGAACTCCACCAACACCATCAATAACACCGGAAATGATCATGGATTTAAGCATTCCATCAGGTAGCAAAATGTCAACTGTTGCGCTCAACCATCCAAAAAAGGCTTCCACCCAGGCGACAGGAAGTTCACTCCATGAAAAGGTGAACTGGTAGAGTCCAAAAAGAATGGCCAGCATAACAAGTGGGCCAAGTAATCGATTGGTAAGAACTTTATCTATTTTATCTGATGTGTAAAGCCTGTCTGTATCAAATTTATGGGTCATTACGCCTTGTCTGACGATGGATTTAATAAATCCATAACGATGGTCAGCAATAATGGCTTCCGGATAAACGTCCATGGTTTTTTGGAGATGATCAGAGATGGTTTCGATTTTTTGTTCAAGCTTTCTTGCAATTTCAGGATTGGCCTCCTGACCTTTAGTGAGCATTTGATCATCATGTTCAAGATATTTTATTCCAGTGAATCTTGAATGGTAGTTTTCTGTTAGAAAGGAAGATTCTTCGATGGTAGAGATGATATCCATAAGCACTTCATCAAGATCCTCTCCGTATGAAATGTCTTTCGAATCCCATTGTTTCGCGGAATCAGCTACTTTCAGTGCCTCTTTGATAAGCTTGTCGGTACCCTCACCGGAACATGCAATAATAGGTACAACCGTCACACCAAGTAAATCTGCGAGTTTTTGAAAGCGAACCTCAATTCCGCGATCTTTTGCCATATCCATCATATTGAGTGCAATAATCAGTGGTACACCCATCTCGAGAAATTGCGTGGTGAGGTAGAGGTTTCGTTCAAGGTTGGACGCATCTACTATATTAATAACTACATCTGGTTTCTGTCCTGTTAGAAAATCACGGCTTACAATCTCTTCAACGGAATAGGCAGTGAGGGAATACGTTCCCGGCAGGTCGGTAATAGTTATGTCCCGTCCATCATTTTTGAAATAGCCTTCTTTGTGATCTACGGTTATTCCTGGGTAATTGCCAACATGCTGTCTGGCTCCGGTCAGATGATTGAAAAGGGTGGTCTTACCCGCATTAGGATTGCCGGCCAGGGCCATGGTGACTGTTGCTTTACTCATTTACATGCACTCTAGGGAATTTGTGTAATTAGGGAAGAGGGATTTTTAAGGTGATGATATAATTCATTATTTGTTAGTTTTACAACTTGTTTCTGTACAGCCGGTGCAACTACTGCCGCAACCACAGGAAGTATTTTGGGTAGGATCAATGGCCCTTCGAATCTGATGGTGTACTTTTTTACCAATGTATAACAGGGCAAGACCAATGATTAAAAAAGTTATGATAGTTTGCCACATATTAAACCTCATTGTTAGGGGGGACTAATCCGCGGGACTTAAAAAAAGCAGTACCATAAAAAGCTACTGCAAAGTCTGTCTGTTAAATAGATTTGACGATAATATTATTGCTTGTCAGCTGATCAAGACTGAGTGTTCCGCCATGAATTTTCAATAGACACTGTGAACCCTTTTGTGGACAAATTAATTCTGCCTCTTCTCCTGGGAGCACACCAAGGGATGCCATTCTGGCGCAGAGTTTTCTGTCACCGGTTACTTTACAAATCTCAACCTTTCCAGCATGGCAGTTCTCAGACAATGGCCCATGGTGATTGTTACAGCGTTTACCTTGGGTACATTTCTGTAATCTTTTTGTCCAACAACTGCATTTTTTATTAAGCTCTTTCAGAGTCATTCAATTCTCCTTGAAATACCACGTTTAGGTACACCAAACTTTATGTACTGTCAACTGATTTATCAAGGTTGTGAGGTGTTTTAGGACAGAAAAATGGTTAATATTCG
>DQVD01000066.1 GCA_015661935.1 Desulfocapsa sulfexigens
AGTTCACTGGATAAGTGCCTTATCAGAAAATTTCTTTGAAAAAAACAAGAAATTGTTCTGTAAGGCACTAAATCTCCACAAATTTATGGAGGATGCTATCCTCAAATCACAATATTAACAAGTTTCTTTTTAACAACAATAACTTTTTTAATGGGTTGATCACCGATAAATTTTAGTGCATTTTCATCTTTCAATGCCATTCCCTCAAGATCAGCATCGTCAATATCTGCTGGAACCTGGAGCCTTGAGCGAACTTTGCCTCGAACTTGAATAACAATGGTCAATTCATCTTCTTTGGCGGCGTCTTCATCCCAGGTGGGCCATGGCTTATTCTCAATTGAACTTTCAACTCCATGGATTGTTGACCATAGCTCGGAACAAAAATGGGGAACCATGGGACTTAAAAGGACAAGGATAGTGTCAACTGCTTCTTTGATAACAGCACTTGAAATATCTTCTTTTTTATTGCTGCCATTAAGACCTGACAAGGTATTAAAAAGTTCCATTACAGCGCTGATGGCAGTATTGAAATGAAAGTTATGTTCGATGTTATTGGTGACTTTTTTAATTGTCTGATGAGTCTTTCGATGCAGTTCACGTTCAGATTGATTTAGATTGGCAGATACTATATTTCCACCTTCTGAAAAATTCTCTTTGTGAGTTTGTACAAAGCGGAAAATCCGGTTTAAAAATCTGTGACAGCCTTCAACACCTTTAGGGTTCCATTCAAGATCTTTCTCTGGAGGAGCCGCAAAAAGGGAAAAAAGCCTTGTGGTGTCTGCACCATACTCTTTGATTAAATCACTTGGATCTACCACATTCCCCTTGGATTTAGACATTTTTGAACCATCCTTAATAACCATTCCCTGGGTAAGCAAATTGGTAAAGGGTTCATCAATATTAATGTAGCCAAGATCCCGGAGTACTTTTGTAAAAAACCTTGAGTAGAGAAGATGGAGAATTGCATGTTCAACTCCTCCAATATACTGGTCGACGGGTAACCAGTGTGATGCTTCTTCCCTGTTCAGTGGAGAGTCTGTAAAACGCGGGCTTGTATAGCGTGCGAAATACCATGATGATTCCACAAAAGTATCCATGGTGTCGGTTTCTCTTCTCGCCTTTCCGCCACATTTTGGACAGCTGGTTTCAAAGAAAGAGCTTCGCTGGTGAAGAGGTGCGCAATCATTTTGCTGTGATTCTCTATCTTCAGGAAGTGTAACAGGTAATTGTTCCACGGGAACTGGCTGTACTCCGCAGGTATCACATTGAACCATCGGAATTGGAGCTCCCCAGTAGCGTTGTCTGGATATTCCCCAGTCTCGCAAACGGTAGGTAATCTGGGCATCTCCAAATTTTTTGGCTTTAGCAAAGTTGATGATTTCCTGTTTTGCTTTATCTGATTCTGTTCCTGTAAAATCACCGGAATTTGCTAAGAGTCCAGGGCCTGTGGAAGCTTCCTCCATGGTATTGCCATCTAATTCAGTCTCCTTCGGGATAACAACAGGTTTGATTGGAAGCTTATATTTTTTTGCAAATTCAAAATCTCTCTGGTCATGGGCAGGGACTGCCATGACAGCGCCGGTTCCATAGCCCATAAGGACAAAATTAGCGACATAAATAGGAATCTTATCGCCGTTAAAAGGGTTGATGCAGTAGCATCCGGTATTGATGCCTTCTTTTTCAGTTAGTTCCTGATTGGATTGCTGCTGTTTTTCTGTGATAATTCGTGCAGTAAATTCTCTTATTGCACTTTCTTTGGGATTATTCTTCAGCAGAACCTCCAGTAAAGGGTGTTCAGGCGCAATGGACATAAAAGTAACACCAAAGATGGTGTCTGGTCTGGTGGTGAAGATGGAGAGTTTTTCCTGCGTTCCTTCAACCTCAAAGTCACATTCAAGGCCCGTTGATTTACCAATCCAGTTACGTTGCATGGTTACAACTTTGCTGGGCCACCCGCTTAGTTTATCAAGGTCATCGAGGAGCTCTTCTGCATAATCTGTAATTTTGAAGAACCAGCCGTTCATTTTTCGGGCTTCAACAAGTTCATCGCAACGCCAGCAGGTACCTTCAATAACCTGTTCATTGGCAAGGACGGTATGGCAGGATTCGCACCAGTTTACAGTGGTGGTTTTTTGATAAACCAGACCTTTCTCATACATCTCCAGAAAAATCTGTTGTTCCCAGCGGTAATATTTGGGGTTGCAGGTAGCGATTTCTCTATCCCAATCATAGGAAAGTCCAAGCTGTTGCAACTGATTACGCATATAATCAATGTTTTCATAGGTCCATCGGGCAGGGTGGGTATTGTTTTTTATGGCTGCATTCTCGGCAGGCAAACCAAAAGAATCCCAGCCCATGGGATGTAAAACATTAAAGCCCCGAAAACGTTTATATCGGGCTACCACATCTCCAATGGAATAATTGCGTACATGGCCCATATGGATACGACCGGATGGATAGGGAAACATTTCGAGAACATAGTACTTCTCTTTTTCACTATCGGGGCTTACCCGGTAGGTTGCATCGCTCAGCCACCGGTTCTGCCATTTCTCTTCAATGGTTTTGAAATCGTAAAAAAATTCTTGTGTATTCTTTGCAGACATATGGGGCAGGCCTCTTTCCTGTTATCAAATTTGTGGTGTTGCTAAGGAACGGGGACGAAATAACTACCCCATCTATGCAATCTCAGCTTCAGATAATTCAAATATAACCTAAATCTGGGCGCCTATGTGAGGAAGTTATTTCGTCCCCGTTCCTAAAAAGTTACAGAGTTATGGTCCG
>DQVD01000309.1 GCA_015661935.1 Desulfocapsa sulfexigens
CAACAGGAAGCATCACCTTTACTTCTTTTTCTATTACAAATCAGTTAGTTACGTTGATTATGAATAAGCATTTCACACATTCTGAAAGTATTCAAGGCATTGTCGAGCGAGTAACTTTCCATAATGAAACCAACGGTTGGAGTGTACTCCGTGTCAAACGCTACAATGATTTAGAGCCCTCTACAGTCATTGTTCATCAGACCAAAGTTTTTGCGGGGGCCACCATGAAATTTGTTGGTAATTGGAATAACCACCCTAAATTTGGAAGACAATTTACTGCATCACAGGCTGAAGAGCAAAAACCTGCTACCAGTGCTGCTCTTGAAAAGTACCTTGGTTCCGGTCTCATCAAAGGTGTAGGTCCAAAAACGGCAAAACGTATTGTTAACTATTTTGGTAAAAACACCCTCAACGTTTTTGATGAATCCATTGATGATCTTCTGAATGTCCCGGGTATTGCACATAAAAAGCTGAAAACGATTAGAAATGCCTGGGAAGAACATAAATCCATACGTGATATTATGATTTTTCTGCAGGGACTTGGGATATCGACACTTTTTGCTGTTCGTATTTTTAAGGAATATGGTCAGAATTCCATTCCATTTATTACTGAAAATCCATATCGACTTGCCACTGACTTTTACGGAATCGGGTTCTTTTCGGCGGATAAGGTTGCACTTTCGCTTGGTATTGAAGAAAATGACCCGATAAGGATAACAGCAGCAATCAGACATATACTTGCAGCATCAAGAGAGCAGGGGCACTGCTATCTTTTGAACGATCAGATTTTAGATGGAATCAATGAACTCCTAGAACTTGATGTGTCAGATTCACTTACCCGTCAGCTCACTATTATGGAAAGGGAGAATCTGCTCAAAAAACGTATCATTCCTGACCAGGAAAACGTAAATCAGATTTGTTACTACTCAAAAAGCCTCTATTACGCCGAAAAATCAACTTCTGAGCTTCTGCACTCTCTTAACAG
Source organism: Desulfocapsa sulfexigens (assembly GCA_015661935.1). GTDB lineage: Bacteria > Desulfobacterota > Desulfobulbia > Desulfobulbales > Desulfocapsaceae > Desulfocapsa > Desulfocapsa sulfexigens_A. The sequence goes on from DQVD01000309.1 coordinate 986, forward strand.
AAAGCTACCTGTTGATTCGAAAAGGATTTCACAATGGATAGATGATTATTTCTGTAAACAATCATTTAGACTCAGTCCCGAACAGGAGAACGCTGTAAAAGGTATTGCAGGATGTGGTTGTTCCATTCTCACGGGAGGCCCTGGATGCGGAAAAACAACAGCCACTAAAACTCTGGTGAAGCTTTTTGTTGCCATGGGTAAAGAAGTACTCCTTGCTGCTCCAACCGGCCGCGCTGCCCAGCGTATGGAAGAGGTGATCGGGCTTGAAGCCAAAACAATTCATCGTCTTCTCGAATTTCAAAACGGCGGCTTTAAACGAAATAAAGAAAATCCTCTGGAATGCGATGTTCTTATTGTGGACGAATGTTCCATGCTTGATATCAGTTTAAGTGCTTCGCTGCTTTCTGCCATACCTGAAAATGCTCAATTCGTTTTGGTTGGTGATGCTGATCAGCTTCCATCAGTCGGTGCCGGAAATGTTCTTGGTGATTTGATAGCCTCTAATATTGTGCCAACTTTTGCATTGAAAACTGTATTTCGTCAGGCTAAGGAATCTCATATTGTAAGCTATGCTCATGGTATCAATAAGGGTAAGATTCCTCACATTCCATCACCATTTAAGCTTCCACAATTATGGCAGGACAAATGCGATTGTTTGTTTATTGACTCAAACGAGGCAACCCAGGAACAGTTGCGAACAATACGTCGGGTAAAAGAACATATTCAGCTGGAATCATTGGAAGAGGGGATGAACGAGGAACAGCTTTATGGTACCATGAAAGAGGAGAACAATGAGCTCCAAAAGAATTCCAACAGATTGATGGATGATGCCAGGTATGACCATATCAATTTTGGTCTTCTCCAAACAGCAGAAAATCGTGCCGATGAATTAAGAGCAGTACTTAAAAAAACACATCCATGGTCTTCACTGTATTACGGTCTCACTGCCGGACAGGTTATCCTGCGGCTTTACTCTGAATGGATACCAAAATATTTTGGTGATGATGCTGAGATACAAATCCTATCTCCCATGACCAGAGGAAGTCTGGGTACAGCTAAATTAAATCACTCCCTGCAGGAGAGTGTGAATCCAGGGGCAAAAACCAAAGGAGAAATAAGTCTTGGTGAAAGAATATACCGTGTTGGAGATCGGGTAATTCATAGAAGAAACAATTATGATTTAGGTGTATACAATGGTGATATTGGAACAATCGTTCAAATGAATTCAATAGATCTCACCTGTACAGTGCAATTCTTTTCAGATAACAGAAAAGTTGAATATCAGCGTGATCAGCTAAGTGAACTTGATCTTGCCTATGCTATAACAATTCATAAATCACAGGGGAGTGAGTTTGATTGTGTAATTATTCCTCTTGTCTCCCAACACTTTAAAATGTTATTTCGTAATCTTATTTATACGGGGTTGACACGGGCAAAGAAACTTGCTGTTTTTGTTGGAACCAGGCAAGCACTGGCCATGGCTATTCATAATAAAGATACTGCCAAGCGCCAAACAGCTTTATCAATGCTTTTACAGAAACTCCAACACAATTCAATTTAAAAGATATCTAGGCTATAATGGATTACAGAACCGGATCAATGGGACGAGTGCTCACCATACGTTTTGACCATGGCGATGATTTTTTGGAAGGAATGAAAGAGATCGTCAAAAAAGAAAAAATCAGGAATGGATGGTTTCAGATACTTGGTGCTGTACGTCATGCCGACGTAGTAATAGGACCTGAAGAACCGGTTATGCCCCCAAAACCTATCTGGATGAAAGTAAACGAGGCCAGAGAGGTAATTGGAACAGGTTCAATCTACATGGATGGAAAGGAACCTCTGATTCATCTTCACGCTGCTCTGGGACATCATGGAGAAACGCTCACTGCCTGTGTTCGAAAAAACACCGAGGTATATTTAATTCTTGAGGTATTGTTGTTTGAGCTTATTGGTATAGATGCAAGCAGGCCATGGTGGGAAGAGGGTGGTTTTAACAGATTGACATTTTCTTAAAAGTCGTTTGTAATTTTTCCGGAAAACAATCTAACCTTGTTCAGGAAGAAAGGCAGCTCACTGGATAAGTGCTTTAGGAACGGGGACGAAATTTTTTAACAGGCAGGATAAATGGCAGATTTAATCAGCAGATCAGAATTAAAGCGAATTTACAAGCAGGTTGGTGAACTGGCAAAAGAAGTGGCCGATCTCTCAGATAAAGATTTAAAGAGCTTTCCGGGTGGTCCCGTTATTCACGAAGAAATCCTTGCGACTCGCGGACTCAAAGGCGGATCAAGAAATCGTCAGATCAAATATCTGGCAAAAGTAATGCGCCAGGGGCCGCTGGATGAGATATATCTTTTTGTTACCAACAGAAAAGGTTCAAAACTCCATTCAAAAAAACAATTTCATTTAGCTGAACGTCTACGGGATACCTTGATCAACGAGGCAATGGAGATTAAACAGCAGTGCCAATCCATGCAGATCCCCTTTGAACCGACATGGGAAAGTGACTTTATCCCTGAGATTCTGGAAATGTATCCAAATCTCAAGGAAAAAGAGTTACGTTCAGTAATTCATCAGTACATCGTTACCCATAATAAATTTCATTATCGCGAGTTATTCCGGGTGATGAAGGCTGCTGTAGCCAGTAAGGAACGAATGGAGAAGAGCAGACAGCACTGATGAACGCTTACTGAGGTACTGGAAAACGCCTACAGTACCAGGTTTACTGCAAATTTTGATGTGTGGTGAACGGTTACCTGATTTCAAATGGTAAATCATTCGTCCCCTTGCAGGTACCTGTATTCCAAATGTTACCAATTAATTCCTTATCTTCAGATTTAAACCATTTGGTATGGTTGTTTAAAACCCATACAGCCCCGGGAACAACACGATGGATGTGAGAACTGTAAGTTGAATAAGAATAAAAGGCATTACACCTTTATAAATATCAGTCGTTCGTATCTCTGGAGGACAAACACCTTTCAAATAAAATAATGAAAATCCAAAAGGCGGAGTTAAAAAAGAAGTTTGCAGATTCATGGCAATTAGTATTGCAAACCACATGGGGTTAATGCCAATTGAGTCTGCAATGGGAAGCAATATCGGAACAACGATGTAAGAAATCTCAATAAAATCGATAAAAAATCCAAGCAGCATAATGGCAAGCATTGAAAGGATCAAAAATCCCCATTTTTCGCCAGGCAAACTCATCATAAAATTTTCGACTATGGTGTCAGCTCCCGTATAAACAAAAACCATGGAAAAAGCTGTCGCACCAATAAGGATCGCAAAAACCATGGCTGTGATTTTAACCGTCTCATGGCATGAATCCTGAATGATTTTCCAGCTGAGTTTTCTGTACATAGCAGCAAGTATCATGGAACCAAGTGCACCGACCGATGCAGATTCGGTTGGTGTTGCAATTCCGGCAAAAATGGAACCAAGGACAAGAACGATCAGCGTCATAGGAGGAATAATTGTAAAGAGGGCATCTTTTATTGTTGCTTTTTTATCGCCATCTCCCAACGTCACAGCTGGAGCACTTTCCGGATTCAACCAGGACAAAATCAGGATATAAAGAATGTAGCAACCAACAAGCACAAGGCCGGGCACAAGTGCTGCTTTAAACAGATCCCCCACAGGAAGTTGGAAAACATCCCCAAGAATAATAAGAACAATGGAGGGTGGAATAATTTGTCCTAAAGTACCGGCAGCGCAAATTGTTCCTGTGGCAAGTTTTTTTGA
>DQVD01000294.1 GCA_015661935.1 Desulfocapsa sulfexigens
AGTCTTCGTGTAATTTTAGTCCCATTGCCCCGGCTTTAACCTGTTCTTCCAAAGCCCCCGGCAGACTGCTGTTTCCCTTGCCCATAAAACCAAGGTTCATTGGCAGTTCATCTGCTGCCTGAAGCATGCGATGTATGTTCCAGGGACCTGGAGTACAGGTGGTGGCATTGGTTCCAGTCGCAGGGCCGGTGCCACCGCCAAGCATGGTGGTGATGCCGCTCATGAGAGCTTCCTCGATCTGCTGGGGGCAGATGAAATGGATATGGGAATCTATGCCGCCTGAGGTGATAATTAACCCTTCTCCGGCAATGACCTCGGTGCCGGGTCCGATAACGATATCCACACCGGGCTGTACATCAGGATTACCGGCTTTACCGATGCCGCTGATGCGACCGTCTTTGATTCCGATATCGGCCTTGATGATACCCCAGTGATCAAGGATGAGTGCATTGCTGATAATAAGATCCGCAACATCCTTGCTCTGGCGCTGGCTCTGGCCCATGCCGTCACGGATCACTTTACCGCCGCCGAACTTTACCTCGTCGCCATAAGTGGTGCGGTCTTCTTCTACCTCAATCCAGAGTTCGGTGTCAGCCAGGCGGACTCTGTCACCGGTTGTGGGGCCGAACATCTCCGCATAGGCCCTGCGGCTTATAGTCGTCATTTACCTATCCTCCAGTGAGCCCATTATTTCACCATTAAATCCATATACCCGTCTATCACCGGCATAGGCAACAAGCTCCACCTTACGGTTCTGTCCAGGCTCGAAACGGACGGCGGTGCCAGCTGCAATATTCAGGCGGAAGCCGCGTGTTTTTTTTCTGTCAAAAATGAGAGCGGGATTGGTCTCAAAAAAGTGATAATGGGAGCCGACCTGAATGGGGCGGTCGCCACTGTTGGCAATGTCCATGGAGATGATGTCACGACCATCATTAATTTCGATTTCACCTTTGGCAGTGATAATTTCGCCTGGCTTCATGCTAAAACTCCTTATATAATGGGATTGTGAACAGTGACCAGCTTGGTACCGTCAGGAAAGGTGGCCTCCACCTGGATCTCTTCCACCATGTCGGCAACTCCTTCCATGACATCTTCAAGACCAAGCAGGGTACGCCCGTAATCCATGAGTTCGGCTACGGATTTTCCGTCCCGTGCTCCTTCAAGAATAGCAGCACTTATAAAGGCCACAGACTCAGGATGATTGAGTTTCAAACCGCGATTCTTGCGTCGTTCGGCAAGGAGTCCGGCTGTAAACAGCAGTAGTTTGTCTTTTTCTCTTGGGGTCAGTTCCATGGGGCTCTCCTTTACGTTTGCCAGATGCGGGGTGGACAAGCATCTTTTTCGATAATTTCAGGTCTCAGGGTTTTCCATATTTCAGTGAACAGTCCATGCGCTGCAAAGGTTGAGTAACCAAGGTATCTGGCCACCAGCAACTCGTTCATCAGAGTCACACCGTACAGGGCGTCACTTTCATGGGGTACAAGTTTCCGTAGACTCTCAAGCATCCTGCTGGTGCAACCGGTGGCGACAAAGGTGGCAACGACAGGAAAACCACGCAGGCCGGAGGAGCGATTCAGATCGTTTTCGCTGTTCACCCGAAGCCGGTCAATGAATAACGGTTTGTTTTGACGATGGATGCTAAAGTTTGTCAAAAGCCTGCCTGGATTGAAAATCTGGCCGTTGACCGGCATTCCAAGGCTTAAAATTTCCCAGCCGATAAACTGTGCCGTAGCTGCCAGTTCCACCTTGGTGTTTATTTCAGCATCAGCACCTGGAAAAAGAATGCTGTCCTGTGGAAACCATTCAAGGATTGCCCCGTCATCTACTCTGATATGCTGCTCTTGCAACGCTTTTTTTCCGGCCGAACGGTAAAACTTAGTGGCTCCGGGAGTGGTTATAAGGGTGGCGGTATTTTCTTTCACAAGAATGTTGATCTCAAGCAGGTCACCGCCAACCACACCACTGGGTGGATGAAGGATGCAGGTGTGGCAGACATCGCCTTCCGGATAGAGTGGTCGCTGTACCACAAGAGGGCCGCTATGGAGATTACGGGAAAGAACTGTACGATCCGGTCGATGGCTATACTCCAGTTGAAGAGAGGCTTTCCAGCCTTTCGCCCTGCTAATGTCTATCCCTGTAGTCATCATTCTTATACAGTTAGATACTTGCGGGTAAGCTTCTCATCAAGTGTGTCCATGGCACCTGTTGCGACTGAACGGCCACGATCCAGAATAGTAAAACCATCGGCTACTAGTCTGGCAAAAGGGAGTTTCTGTTCTACCAAAAGGATGGTTATACCAAGTTCATTTTTCAGTTTATTTATGATTTCCCCGATTTCCCGGACAATATTGGGTTGGATACCCTCCGTTGGCTCATCCAGAATGAGCAGCGAAGGGTCCAGCACCAGGGCGCGTCCAATGGCAAGCTGCTGCTGTTGACCACCGGACAGATCACCGCCGCGACGGTTCTTCATCTCTTTTAAGACAGGAAAGAGTGAAAAGACAAGATCAGGGATATTCCTGATTTTGCTGCGTCCGTTTCCAAGGCCGATTTCAAGATTTTCCTGCACTGTGAGCAGCGGGAAGATTTGCCGCCCCTGAGGGACATACCCGACACCAAGCCCTGCCCGTTCCTCTGCTGCCAGCCCGCTGATTTCTCGGCCTTCGAGAGTTATCCGGCCGGAATGCAGGGGCAGAAGACCCATGATAGCATCCAGTAAGGTGGTTTTTCCCACTCCGTTTCTCCCCATCAGGCAGGTACACCGGCCTTTGGGTACAAGCAGATCAATATCCCAGAGGGTATGGCTGTCGGCGTAATACTGGTTGAGTTGTTCGATCTGTAGCATAATATTAACTCCCGAGATAAACCTCTATGACCCGTTGGTCATTTTGTATATCGTCCATGGTTCCTTCAGCGAGCACACTCCCCTGATGGAGAACGGAGACTTTTTTTGCAATGGAACGTACAAAATCCATATCATGCTCCACGACAATAACAGTGTGATTTCCGGCAAGGGAAGTAAGCAGTTCGGCGGTACGCTCCATCTCCTGATGGGTCATCCCCGCTGCCGGTTCATCAACCAATAACAGTTTTGGATTCTGTATCAGCAACATGCCGATTTCCAGCCATTGTTTCTGGCCGTGAGACAGAGAACCCGCCTGTTTATTGTGTTGTTCCTGCAGACCGATAATAGTCAAAATCTCATCAATTCGGTCGCGTTGCTCCCCGTTCAGCCTTGCGGTGAGTGTTGTCCAGACCCCCTTGTCTCCCCCCATAGCAAGCTCCAGGTTTTCAATGACAGGATGGTGTTCAAATACGGTTGGCTTTTGAAATTTTCTTCCAATACCTGCAGCTGCAATCTCCGGCTCATCCATTTTCAACAGATTGATATGTTGTCCAAACCAGGCGGAACCGCTGTCTGCCCTGGTTTTTCCGGTGATGATATCCATCATCGTAGTTTTGCCGGCCCCGTTTGGGCCGATGATGCAGCGCAGCTCACCGTCATCAATATAAAGATTAAGGTCGTTAATGGCCTTAAAACCATCAAAACTGACATTGATTCCCTCAAGATAGAGGATTATTCCATGGGTGAGATCAAGATCCGGTGGAGTGTCAGGGACAAGAAACTCAAACACCTCATCACGGCGCATCACGGAACGTATGGATTCAAGCATACTCATCTGGTCACCTCTTTTTTACGTAACAGGCCGGTTACACCCCTTGGTAGGAGTAGTGTCACGAGGACAAAGAGCCCGCCAAGAGCAAAAAGCCAGGCGTCCGGCATAGCTGCTGTCAGATAGCTTTTTGCATAGTTTACCATAAGTGCTCCTGCAACAGCACCATAAAGGGTAGCCCTTCCGCCCACAGCCACCCAGATAACTATTTCGATGGAGGCAAGAGGTGCAAATTCCCCTGGGTTTATGATACCGGCCTGAGGTACATATAAGGCCCCTGCAATTCCAGCCAGCATGGCTGAAAAGGTGAATATCCATAATTTGAAGTGCTCCACCCGATAGCCGGTGAATCGTGTTCGATCCTCCTGATCCCTGATTGCAGTGCAGACCCTGCCCAGGCGGGAGCGGGTAATGTAGAGGCAGCTCAGATAACCAAGACCAAGAGCAGTGGCTGAGGCAATAAACAGTCCGGCCCGGGTATGGTCAGATTGCAGAGAAAAACCCAGGATATCTTTAAAGTCAGTGAGTCCGTTGTTGCCCCCAAAGCCCATCTCGTTTCTGAAAAAAGCCAGGAGCAGAGCATAGGTCAGGGCCTGGGTCATAATTGAGAGGTATACACCGGTGACCCTAGAGCGAAAGGCAAGCCAGCCAAAGACCAGAGCCAGCAACCCCGGTACCAGTACCACCATGAGCATGGCAAACCAGAACCAGTTAAATCCGTGCCAGAACCAGGGAAGCTCCTGCCAGTTGAGAAAGACCATAAAGTCCGGCAGAACAGGGTGTCCATAAGTGCCGCGACTGCCAATCTGCCGCATCAGGTACATACCCATTGCATAGCCGCCAAGCGCAAAAAATGCTCCATGACCAAGGCTGAGTATGCCAAGATACCCCCAGACCAGATCCACAGCAACAGCCAGCAGCGCATAGCAGAGGTACTTGCCCAGCAGGGTCATGGTGTAGGTGGAGATATGCAGGGAGCTGCTCTCAGGGAGGAGAAGGTTGCATATGGGAACCACAAGTGTTGTCAGTAGTAGCAGGGCAAGCATAAATGTACCGCTGCGGTCACTTTTAAGAAGTTTAAGAAGTATCATTTGATCACCCCGCAGCGCGGCCCTTTTGCGGGAACAGGCCCTGGGGACGTCTTTGGATAAAAAGGATAATGAAAACCAGGATCAGAATCTTAGCAAGCACTGCACCGACCCATGGCTCAAGAAATTTGTTGGCGACACCAAGCGACAGGCCGCTGATCAGAGTGCCCCAGAGGTTGCCAACCCCGCCAAAGACTATGACCATAAAGGAATCTATGATGTAGGCCTGACCAAGATTTGGCCCCACATTGGTGAGCTGGGAAAGTGCTACACCGGCAATACCTGCAATACCGGAGCCAAGACCAAATGTGAGTGCATCAACCCTGGCCGCGCGAATACCCATGACTCTTGCCATTTTGCGATTTTGGGATACTGCCCGTACCTGAAGGCCGATTGAACTCTTTTTCAGAATGAGGTAGAGCCCGGCAAAGACAAGGAGTGAAAAGATAAGTATCACTATGCGATTGGTGGTCAGTGACAGGATGGGGTTAATTTGTATTGATCCGCTCATCCAGGCGGGGCTGGCAACACTTCTGTTCAGTGGAGAGAAGATGCTCCGTACAGCCTGCTGCAGGACAAGACTGATACCAAAGGTTGCCAGCAGGGTTTCCAGAGGCCGACCGTAAAGAAAACGGATGACGCTACGTTCAATAACTATACCGGTCAGGCCGGAAACCACAAAAGCTGCAGGAATAGAAAGAAAAAGTGCTGTCCCGATGGAATCTGGCAGCAACTGCTGGATCACATAGGTGGTATAGGCTCCAAGCATTATCAGCTCGCCGTGAGCCATATTGATCACGCCAATAACTCCAAAGGTGATGGAAAGGCCGATTGCGGCCAGTACCAGCACTGAGCCGAGACTAAGGCCGAAGAAGAGTGTTTCCACAAACCGGTAAAAGGAGGTTTTCATCTCAATGGAGGAGAGTACTGACTCTACTTTGTTCCGCACAGCTGTATTTTCTTCCTCCGCAGACAAACGGCTAAGCTCATTCCGAACTGCAGGCTGGAGATTCCCTTCGAAGCCGTTTACGGCAAGCAGTCGTACTTCACTGTCAGGACTCCGCAAGTCAGCGATACCCATGGCTGTTGTCAGTGCCTCACGGACATCTCTGTCCTGTTCGGTCAGTAATAGTTCTGCCAGCAGGATAGATGATTCCGGAGTCAGGTTTACGGTCAGTTTGTTTACCGCTTCTTTCCGTAGTTTCGGATCCGGATTTGTAAGATTGATTATGGCTAACGCATCTTTAATTGTGTTGCGTAATGTATTGTTAATAGATATTTTTTTTAGTTTTCTTTTTTTAACAGATCCGAGTGTTTCTCCGCTCAGAACTGCAATGATATCCGCCTCGGAATTTTTAATTTTTGCGTATACCAGTGTGTTGTTCTTCTTGACACGATACAGTTTTCCGGCAAGCAGGGCCTGGAGGATTGATTTCGCCCGTTTGTCGCCACTGACAGCAATGTTTTTAATTCCCTTTTCTTTTTCTTTGAAATCTTTTTGAAAAAGAAGGCTTATTCCTTCTTTAAACTGTTCTGATCTCTCTTCAGCATGGCAGAATCCAGCCAGAAAGAAGAAAAGTATACCCAGAAGCGTGATGAAGAGTGGTCCGGTGCTGCAGGGACTTTTTTGTATCGAATACATTGGAGTTCTCATTCAAGTGCTGTGAATTTTATAAAGAAATCCGGGGATCAGGAGGAGTACGATCCCCGGCAAACGAGGGACTCGTTTACTTCTGGCCGGAGCATTTCCCGGTAGCAACATTAAAGTTGCCGCAGGAAAGGGGAGTTCTCCAGTCGGAAATCAGGTCTTTTGAACCGGGCAGAAAGTCTGACCAGGCATCACCCACTTCCATGCCTGCGGTCTGCCAGACGATCTCGAATTGGCCGTCATCCTGGATTTCACCGATCAGGACAGGCTTGGTGATATGATGGTTGGGCATCATAACAGAATAACCGCCGGAAAGGTTAGGCACTGTTACACCTATGATGGCATCCTGAACCGCGGCAGAGTCTGTGGTGCCCGCCTTTTCAACAGCCTTAACCCACATGTTGAACCCTATGAAATGAGCTTCCATGGGATCGTTGGTGACTCGTTTTTCACTTTTGATAAACTTCTGCCATGACTCGATAAAGGCATCGTTGATTTCACTATCCACACTCATGAAATAGTTCCAGGCAGCCAGGTGACCAACCAGAGGTTTGGTGTCGATACCGGAGAGTTCTTCTTCGCCCACGGAGAAGGCAAGTACCGGAATGTTGTCGGCGGTAATACCCTGGTTACCCAGCTCTTTGTAAAAGGGAACATTGGCATCGCCGTTAATGGTGGAAACAACGGCTGTCTTTTTTCCGGAGGAGCCGAATTTTTTAATATCCGAGACAATGGACTGCCAGTCTGAGTGACCAAAAGGGGTGTAGTTGATCATGATATCCTCATCCGCCACACCTTTGGCTTTCAGGTAGGCTTCAAGGATTTTGTTGGTGGTGCGTGGATAGACGTAATCAGTACCGGCAAGAACCCAGCGTTTTATCTGTATATCATTCATCAGATAATCAACTGCAGGAATCGCCTGCTGATTTGGTGCTGCACCTGTATAAAAAACGTTTCTTGAAGATTCCTCTCCCTCATACTGCACAGGATAAAAGAGGAGACTGTTTAACTCCTCAAATACCGGAAGAACAGATTTGCGGGAAACAGATGTCCAGCAACCGAATACCGAGGCTACTTTTTCTTTTTCAATCAGCTCACGGGCCTTTTCAGCAAATAGCGGCCAATCGGATGCGGGATCAACAACCACAGCTTCAAGTTGTTTGCCAAGTAGTCCTCCTTTTTTGTTCTGCTCTTCGATGAGCATGAGCATGGTGTCTTTCAAAGTGGTTTCACTGATGGCCATGGTGCCGGACAGGGAATGCAGCACTCCTACTTTGATGGTTTCAGCGGCCATGGCCTGACCGCTTAGCAAAGAGCCAAGGGCCAGTACACAAGCAAGTGAGAGTGCGGTGAATTTTAATTTCATTTGTTTCTCCTTATAAAAATTGTAATTAATGGTTAAAAGTTGTCTTGGGAGCTTGTCCGAGAATAGACATTTTGCTCAAAATCGAAGAATTTTTTTTAAATAAGTACAGCCATATATTTGATATTGCGAGCATTATTTTTTTGGAAATTCTG
>DQVD01000199.1 GCA_015661935.1 Desulfocapsa sulfexigens
AATTCAACTATCGATGTATTTCATTGATTATTTTGTTTTAATTTGAAATAATTAGTTGAAATTATATAATAATTTTAAGTGGGTCTCTGAAGCCTTTCTGTGAAAGAAAGATCAATTTGATAATCTAGTCTAAGGGTTTGTCATGAATAATTATCAGAAACATGGGTTGGTTCGTGTAACATTATTTGCAATTCTTCTTGCAGTACTTTCTGGAATAATCAGTTGTTCAGGAGAAGATCCAGAACAACTGTTTCAACAGGGGATTGATGCAGTCACTGCTGGTAATCCAGATGAAGCAATTATCTGGTTTAAAAAAGCACTGCAGGTTAATCCTGAAATGGCTATTGCTCACTATAAACTAGGCGAAGTGTATCGTAAAAAAGGTGATGCAAGATTAGCTTTTGCTGAATTGAGTCGCGCTGTTCAGCAGGATCCGCAATTAAAGGATGCCAGAAAGGAATTGGCTTTTCTTCTTGTTGAGAATCGTGCTCTTGAGCCGGCCATAAAAGTCTGTGAGGAATATCTTGAAACAAATGGCGAAGATACTGATATCTATTTAATACTAGGTAATTCTCTTGCATATACAAAACAAATAGATGCGGCAGTTGAGATTTTGAGAAAGGGACATGCAAGTTATCCAGGGAACATGACTCTTGAGATGAATCTTGCGAAAATGTTGGTTGTAAAAGGAGATGTTGAAGAAGGCCGTTCTATGATGGAGGGCTTGGCCAGTCAGAATCTGGATGACATCGCAGTACAGATAGCCTTAGCTCAGCTATATGAAAAGCTGGAACGATATGACCTTGCCGTAATGTCACTTGAGGCTGCAAAGGAAAAATTTCCTGATAATCCTCTTCCGTATCTCTCTTTAGCGCAATTGTCCTTGAAAAAGAATCAGCCTGAAAGTGCTAAAAAAATCATTACTGATGCTGACAATGCGGGAGTTAAAGATTCACGCCTGTATCAAATGTATGCAATTATTTCTCATCGTCAGGGGAATTCTGAGGAAGCGTTAACATATTTCAAAAAGAGTGCTGATGTGGCAACTAAGGAGAGTCGTTCGGTTAACCAAATGATTTTGGCTGATTATTATACTTTCTTAAAACGTTATAAAGAGGCTCAGACGATTCTGGAAACTGTTATTGCTGAGGATTCCAGTAAGAAGCAATTGAAATCTAAAGTTGTTGAACTTTTCCTGGCCCAAGGTGAATTTGATCAGGCGAAAAGTTCTGTCGATAACCTGCTGAAAGAAGATTCCAGTGATGCCCGTGGACATTTTCTCAAGGGCCTGATGTTGATGCAGGATAAAGATGTTGCTGAGGCCAGAAAACAGTTTTCCATGGCAAAAGATCTTGCTCCAGATGCTGCTGAGAATCAGTTCTTGTATGGTTTGACGTTTATGAATGAGTCTGAGCAGATTGCCACTACTGAAATAAGTGAAGCATTAAAGAAAAACCCAAAGCTTCTTAAGGCCCGTTTGGCATTGGCCGAGTTATATGCCAAAAAAGGTGACCTGCAACAAAGTCTTGATGAGTTGGACAAAATTATTGCAAGTCAGACTGAAAATAAGCAGAGCAAAGAAACAGGAAAACTGGCTGATACTTCAAAAGTCAGGTCTTTGCGAATCTCGTTGCTACTTAAAATGAATAATCCTGCTGCAGCTTTGGAAGATGCAAAGCTGTTGGTAGAGTCACAACCTGAGAATCTGGGACATGTGTTCAGGTTGGCGGAAATTTATTATTCGATGAAACAGTTGGATAAGGCTTTGCCGCTTTATGAAAAACTTCAGAAAGAAAAGCCAGATAGCGTACAATTGTTGAGCAGAATTGTAGGTGTTTTTATGCTTAAAAAAGAGCATGAAACTGCCATTAAAATGGTGGATGCTTTTTTGGCTAAAAATCCTGAGAGTGGTGCTGCAATACTCGTTAAATCAAAGATTTATATCTCTCAGGGCTATTTTGATCTTGCCGAGAATGTCCTGATTCCAGAGGCTGATAAAGGTAAAGATGTTGCACCGATCGTTATGCTTGCGGAATTATATAAAAATCAAAAAGATACTGATAAAGCAGTTGAGTATTTTAAAAAGGCTTTAGAGCTGGTTCCTGATAATATGGGAATAAGAATGAAGCTTGCGGATCTTTATCTGAAGAGTGCCAGGAATGAAGAGGCGATCGCAAGCTATGAGAATGTTTTAAGCCTGAAAGAAGATTTTCTTCCTGCCATGAACAATCTTGCATTTCTTTATACTGAGGAGAATACAAACCTGGATCGTGCCTTGGAACTTGCCAATCAGGTTGCCAGAAAACTTCCGGACAATCCCGATGTGGCTGACACCCTTGGCTGGATTTACGTGATGAAGAAGGTGTATTCTCAGGCAGAACCGTATTTACAAATTGCCATAAGCGCCAAACCGGATCACCCAACCATTATATATCATATGGGAATGTTGCGCTTTGGCCAGAAAAGAATTCAGGAAGCAGAAGAGTTATTATCAGATGCTATCCAGAAAGGTATCAAAGGAACTGAGCTGGACAAAGCAAATAAAGCCCTGGCGGAACTGAGGCAGTCAAAAGAAAAATTTCAAAAAGCAGTATCTGAAAAAGAAAATGGCAATGCGCTTCAGGCAATTACACTCTTTGAAGGGATTCTCGATTCTGAGGGGTTTAATGGCGATGCAGCAGCAAATCTTGCAATACTTTACGCCGAACAGAACCAGAATATTGCCAAAGCTTTAGAGCTTGCTCAAAAGGCCTATGATGCCCAACCGACAAGTTCGTATGTGGCAGATGCTTTAGGTTGGGTATATTACCACCAGGGATCTCTACTTATGGCACAACAGTATATTGAACAGTCAATCAAGAAAAACGAATTTTATGGGACTGCCCGTGTGCACCTCGGTGCAGTATATTTGAAAAAAGAAGATCCGGTAGCAGCAAAAAAAGAGTTTGATGCTGCTCAATCCATGAATTTATCCACTGCTGACCAGCGACTGGTTGAAAAATTGCTGCTGGAACTTAGTAAGTAAACGGTGTGTGGTTTGCGGAAAAGACAATGGTGAAAGATGGTTTTTGGTGTGATGTTGGTTGTTTTCGTTTTTATTGTTACCGAAAACCTCAAATCCCATATCTAATCCTTAAAACCACTCTGTTTCCGGACTTGGGTTAGTTTGCTGGAAAACGCCTACAGTACCAGGTTTACTGCAAATTTTGATATATGGTGAACGGTTACGTTTGGTGAGCATACGGGAAATGGCATCACATTCTTCCTGTATGTGGGCAGCAACTTGTGAGTCGATGTAATCAATTTCGTGGGCAATAATAGCTTAAGTGAGTACTTCCGCTGTAGAACCTTTCGCCACAAAATAGAAATGAACAGCTTGTTTGTTGGTATTAAGTTCATCTCCTTCAGCAATATTACTCGCAATTGAAACCACTGCCCTATGTATCTGATCCCTAACCCAACTTTGTGTGATTTGTTCTCAAACTCGAGTTATAGTCAAGTCTGGTGTTTGAGAAAATAACGATCAAACGACAGCC
>DQVD01000028.1 GCA_015661935.1 Desulfocapsa sulfexigens
CAAAGGCTAACAGTCAATTGGTCATATCCGGAAATATCCCGGCAACATCACATCCATCGGTATTCGAGGATTTCGGACTGACACCCACGGCAATGATCTGCAGGGCCATTATTTGTGCTGCTTGATGGCCGTCGTGCAGGAACCGGAAATGTTGCTAAATTGCTCACCAAAACGTAGCACGCATTGAAATTGTTCGTGGCCCTGGATCTCTACAGTATGGCTCAGCAGATATGGGAGATGTCATCAATGTCATCACAAAAAGAGGGACCGCCAACTCCTGATTTGTTGAAAGCTTACCAATCTTCTGTCGTCTTAATATGGCCTATGCAGGAAGCCAGGATGTTATTGACTACGAATCCGGTTACCCGTATCAGGATATGAAACTTGACGCTAACATTGTTACAGACCTAACGGCTTCCTACCGTTTTTACGAAAATGAACGTATAGGCGCACTTACCCTACGCGGCGAAATACAGAATCTTTTTGATGAAGATTCCGCTTATGTAAAAGAATTTCCAATACCTGGACGTGGGTTTTATGCCGGATTACGTTGGGAGTATTAATTGACTTCAATCCCGAAACGCTTTATTCTTGAACCATATGATCACTTTATGGTTCAATGAGGAGCGGTCATGAAATCAATCACCATACATGGCCTTGAAGGTCCACTAAACACACTTATCCGTGAAAAAGGCGCCAAAAGGGCCTTAGCCTGAACAAAAACTATCAAACAATTAGTAGCCACTCCTCTGCCCATACCATGGAAACCGGTTCTGTTGTGGTGACCTATGATAATCATTTTACAAAAATTCCCGGCCTGTGTATTTGGCCTTTTCTTAAACAGTAAAGGATTCATCCATGAACCAGTACGGATACATAGGTCGTAAATTACGAGTCCCGAAACTCAAAAACAAACCTGCCATTATCGTTGTTACTTTTGGCACCAGCAGTCAGGCAAAGGCACCTCTGGAAATTTTCCAGCAAGAGGTGGATAAACAATTCCCAGAGTACGAAATATTTTGGGCCTACAGCTCTAATATCATATGCAGAAAAAAGAAAATACCCACACTGCATGAAACCCTGGCACATGTTGAAGCAGCAGGATTTCGTAAAGCTGTGGTTCAGCCCCTTCATATATTCCCAGGTACAGAATACCGGCAGATGGCAGAAACCTGTGAATATTTTCCCGGCCTGAGGGTATTCCTGAGCGAAACTCTGCTCCACCGTTGGAGCTTTGTCAAAGAGACTCTTGCAGTAGTTGAAAATGAATTTCTATCTCAGAAAGAAGGATTGAATCTTCTGGCAGTTCATGGCACACCTCTGGTTGCAGATCCAGTAAACAGTGCCTATCTTGGCTTGGAAAAACTGGTAACGGACCGCTATCCCAATGTGCTTGCAGCATCCATTGAAGGAATACCAGATTATGAAGCAGTACTTGCTAAAATCAAACGTAAAAAACTTAATAAGCAATATAAAAAGGTCAAAATCATCCCCATGATGTATCTGGCAGGTATGCATGCTGAAGAAGATTTAATGGGTGATAAAAACAGTTGGCGTACTGCTCTGGAAGACATGAGCTTTAAAGTGGAATGTTCGACAGTTCGATATGAGCAGGTAGAATATTTCAAAGGCCTGGCCTATTATCCGGAAATCATTTCCTTCTTCACAAACCGACTGCAACGTAGTCTTGAACTAGTCACGATATACTAATTTAAACGCCGGATTGTAATTCTTCAGATATTCCGTGCAGGTCACGATATTTTTGATTATCTTTATCATTAGATAACGCTATTTACTTCACTGGAGCTAATCAATTAAACTCAGGAGAATTTCCAATGCAATTACGTTCATTTTGTATCATTTTTACTTTCCTCATAACAGTAGCTTTCATAACACCTACTCAAGTGGTCACGGCCAAGACAGCCACAGATACCACTACAACTGATACTAAAAAGAAAAGTAGCAGTAAAAAAGCAACAAAAACCGCAACGGGAAAAATTAACATTAACACTGCCACTGCAAAAGAACTGGAGCTAATTCCAGGAGTTGGACCAGTTATCGCAAAAAGTATTGTTGCCTACCGCAAAAAGAACGGTAAATTTAAGAGCACCAAAGACCTTTTAAATATTAAAGGTATTGGCGAAAAGACTTTGAAAAAAATGAAACCACAGTTAAAAATGTAACGTACCATCAATAGTTATCTATTTTTTATTAGCTCAGTAAACAAAGAAAGCCCGGATCACTCTTATGGTTCGGGCTTTCTTTTGCCTATTATATATCTGCCATTATTGTAGTTTATCAAATGATCCTCCGCCTGCCACGTTCTCTTACCGCTGTTTTTATCACACTGTTGCTAGTGCTTTACTGCTATAATGCTCAAGCTAAAGAATACCCCGAGCGTATCGTTTCTTTAGGACCTATCAATACAGAAAATGTCTTTCTCCTTGGTGCGGGCGATCGTCTAGTTGCCAACACTCACTACTGTGTTCGTCCGGAGGCTGCGAAAACTATAGAGAAGATCGGATCGGTCATGCAGATATCCATTGAAAAGATCATTGGCCTGCAACCTGATCTGGTGCTGGCCACAGGCTTAACACAAATGCGGCAGCTAAAGCAATTGGAATCCGTTGGCATTAAGGTTGTTCAATTTAAACAACCGGCATCCTTTGCTGATATCTGTACCCAGTTCCTGCAACTTGGACAGTTGCTTGGCTTGGAACAAACAGCTAACGAAATTATTAATAAAACAAAAAACAAGGTGGTAATCCTGCAAAAAAAAGTATCCCATTTGCTAAAGCAAAAGGTTTTTCTTCAGGTGGGACTTCAACCGATGTTTTCTTCAGTGGCAAGTTCTTTTACCAACGATTTTATTGTTCTTGCCGGCGGCAGCAATATTGCCTCCAAACAGAAAAACGGCATCATAAATAATGAAAAGGTGATTGCTGCCAACCCGGATGTAATCATCATTGCCATAATGGGATCTGAAAGCGGCATAGCAGCTAAAGAAAAGGAAAGATGGATGCAAATTCCCGTCATTAATGCGGTACAAAATAACCGGGTTCATGTGATCAGCCCGGATATTGCCTGCAGCCCCTCACCTGCCACCTTTGCCGAAACGTTAGCCATCATGGCAGATATGATTCACCCGGAACTTAACCCATAGCAGTCATATGAAATTTTATGAAATAATGCAAAGCGGCGGATCGCTCATGTGGCCCCTGCTAATATGTTCCATTGCAGTGTTTAGGTACTGGTTCCGTATGGTTTTCACTGCATGTGACTGATATTTTAGTTGTTTTGAAACCATCTCATGTTAAATCAGGCATGAAAAAGGAGATTGCAATGCGCTTGATTGATAATTATTGTCCAAAATGTAAAGTACCTTATGCCTGGAGTTTAAAAAATATGTGACTTGCAGCAGGGAAGCACGTCAACTTTACACATGTGATGATTG
>DQVD01000173.1 GCA_015661935.1 Desulfocapsa sulfexigens
ACCGACTCACCAGCCTCTTTTTTGATTGTCTGAATTTCATTATACACATACGTTAATTCATCATCTAAAACAATATGCCCTGGCCTGTCACCTTCGTCACAACGGCTAAACATTGCTACTATCAAACGCTCAAGGTGTTTAGCGAGATCTGAGCTGATGGGTTCGTTGGCTCGGCACAAGGGAAGCAGGCCGTTGATGTGAGCTGATGTCGCCACGAAATGATTTAAAACACTCTCCAGAGAATCTACATATTGCCGGGTGTGATGTGGCTCTCGCAGCATTTGCTGATAGCTTGCCAGTAGATTGTTTTGTGCCGTGTAGAGCTTCAAACGTCTTCTGCTAAGTTGCTCCAATCGGATTGAAGGGTCAGCAAGAGCACGGACGCATATACTCAAAATATCTTCCTGGGCCGAAAGCGTTTCCTTGAGAAGTCTTTTGATACCACCGCTACTCCATTGAGGCCATAGGTATATGTTAGAGGCAAAAGCCAGACCACACCCTAAAATAGTATCTAAAGCCCTTGTAATAACAACCGTTTCTCCCGAATCGAATACAACCTGATATGCCACCACAAGCAAAGCTGTGATTCCTATGATGGTAGAGGTTTTATGAATAAGAACCATGCTGAATGTAAACAGTGCAAGCGCTAACATAAGGGCGATAAGTTGTGAGTCACCTAAGGGCAAAGAAATGATACCAAGCCCCAGCAAAACTCCTGCAAGAGTTCCAAGCACACGCTGGGTGATCAGTGTTTTAGTTAAGAGATAACCACTTTGCATGACGAGTAAAATGGAAATTATCACCCAATAGTATTGTTCAAGATTAAACCATACTGCCAGAAGGATACCACAACTGACAGTTGTACTCAGGCGCAAAGCATATCGGAAAACAGGGGACTGAAAGTTCAGGTGGGGATGTATTGCCTCGAAAAAAGTTGGTGCTGGTTCAGGAATTGCCAGCGATCGTTGAAAAGCCGGCTGCTGCACTGACAAAAGAGATCCGATCAAATTAAAATGAATAGTGAGGGAGCGGGCCAGCAGCGGATTAAAATCCTGGCTCGCCCTGATTGCCTTCTTAAAGGTGCTCAATTGGGTGCCCAGTCCCATATCTGTCTGCCTCCGGGTCTTTACCGCAAAGGATTTTTTCTTCAATTCTGTGGCTAAGGAGAGTGAATAATCAGAATAAAGAGATGCAAGATTATTCTTTGTTATAAATTCACGAATTTCCCCAATTCGATGTTGGTTAGCCTGCAACAGTTCCATTAGATCGATTGCAAAGAGAAAGTCCTTCTCCAGCCCCTTCAATTCAGGATTATAGCCCTTTTCCCCAAAGCGATTCAGATAAGCCTTGCTTTGGTTGATCAGGTTATACACTTTTTGCTGCTGCTCAAACACTGCAGCAAACGTTTCTTTAGTGGGATTCTTATGGAATAATTGTGTTTTAAGGAGGTAATAATTTGCAATTTCGGTAAAAAGCTGGGCAATATTGTCACGCAGCTTCCGATGCCCCCACCAGAGCATCCAAAACTTTGCACATGCTGCATACCAGAGAGTGCCAAAACCGATAAGAAGAGGAAAAAGCCAGAACGGTAAGCTGTGTGAGGAACTTAAAGAGAACGTTGCCACGAGCATGGCTCCTGTGCCAACTCGCCCGCTCCGATTACCGCATGCGGCAAACATGGCCAGAGAAAATATCAGGGGAAAAAATATGATAACAAGTGGCACAGAAAGTGTCTGAAGAAACAACACCAGCAAAGACACTCCGAAGAAGAGCAGTCCAATACGGACGAGGCGAAATGCAAAGCGAGGCTCCTCCTGATCCACACCCGCAATTAAGGATGGTAAGATAGCCAAAACAGCATAAATGGCTAGACTCTCCCGGCCAATCAGATAAAAGCAGAGAACGAGAGAACCGGTCGCCCCCGTCAGCCACATTGCCTGGTTGATACGGCAATCATAAATAAAATTCAACAGGAACTCGCGTATTGAAAAATCCTTTCTAAACGTCATATCCCTTTGATACTTAAAATAAAAATCATCCCTACTTTCTGACAGGTTGGATCGCTGCTGATAAAACTCAACCTGCCAATTTTCATTTCATATACAATCAGCGATGCCCCCCACGGCTACCACCAAAAGAACGTCCACCGTGACTCTGTGTTCTCTGTGTCGCACGCTGTCTTGAATGATGTTGGCGATTAATGGATGAAAGCTTGTTGGACGAAGCCGCTACGCGGAGGCATAGCCCTGTAAAACCTTCAGGACACAATCAACCCATTGTGACTTCGATCTTTTCTTGTAATATATCGATGGAGGCAAAGCAAGTGCATTTGCCATTCATATTATTACAAACAGGAGGTTACAATGAACACCATGATGCCCAACCACCCCGAGATTTAATGCGTATTACCACAAAAACCTGCAGTACCTGAAGCTGGCAGGCCTGCAACCCAAGACCATAGATGTCTATTCGCGGGCAATTAGCTGAATCGGCAACTATTTCGACTGCCAGATCGACAACTTGTCCACAGACCAGCTTCTTGGCTATTTTAATGATCTCCTGGTAAGCAATTCCTGGAGTGCGGTTAAGCTTGAT
>DQVD01000351.1 GCA_015661935.1 Desulfocapsa sulfexigens
ATATTTATTATAGTAGAGAAAGAAAATCGACTGAAAGTCGACGGCTGAAGGAAAACAGGATTAAAATTCTCTTTTCCTTTAATATTCCGCCTTCTGCCTTCCAATCTCAGAAACAACATAACAAAGACAATACCCTTCTTCAACATCACTAATACTATGAAAGGCATTATCCTTGCCGGCGGTTCCGGCACCAGACTCTATCCACTGACCAGGGTTCTCTCAAAGCAACTCATCCCTGTCTATGACAAGCCAATGATTTACTATCCCCTGTCTGTTCTCATGCTGGCAGGTATCCGGGATATTTTGATCATCTCCACTCCACGCGACCTTCCACAATTTAAAGCGCTTTTTAACGACGGCTCCCACCTTGGGCTCTCCATAAGCTATGCGGAACAGCCCAAACCGGAAGGTCTGGCCCAGGCGTTTATTATTGGAAAGTCCTTTATCGGTGATGACAATGTGGCTCTTATCCTGGGGGATAACATCTTTTTCGGCTCCGGTTTCCCTTCTATCCTTAAAGACTGTGCAACACTTTCAGAAGGTGGACTAATCTTCGGTTATCCGGTAAAAGACCCTGAACGCTATGGCGTGGTCGAGTTTGACGCTAATAACAAGGTTGTGGGGATTGATGAAAAACCGGATAAGCCAAAATCAAAATATGCTGTTCCAGGTCTCTATTTTTATGATAACGATGTTATCAATATTGCAAAGAATATCAAACCATCCTCGCGAGAAGAGCTTGAAATTACAGATGTGAATATGGAATACCTGCGCCGGGATAAACTTCGGGTAGAGCCACTCAGTCGAGGTTTCTGCTGGCTTGACACCGGTACTCACGAATCATTGCAGCAGGCGGCAAATTATGTGCAGGCCATACAGGACAGACAGGGCTTGAAAGTTGCCTGTGTAGAAGAGATCGCCTTTAATCTCGGATACATTGACTCAAAACAGATAAAAACACTGGCGCAGGATATGCTCAAAAACCAATATGGACAATACCTTCTGGACATTGTTGCGGAAGCAGAAACCGGGCCTGTTTTTTCATGAAAATTCTCATCACAGGAGGCCATGGACAGTTGGGCAGTGATATTTACGAACTCCTTGCCAAAACCCATGAAGTTCTCTCCCCTGGCTCAAAAGAACTTGATATCAGTAACAGTACTGCCGTCAATTCCATCATTTCCAGAGAAAACCCCGATATCCTGATTAATTGTGCCGCATATACGGCGGTTGACAACTGCGAAACAGAGAATAAACGAGCCTTCGAGGTCAACGTAAAAGGAGCTGAAAACCTGGCCATTGCAATGGAAAAGATATCCGGCAGACTGCTTCATATCTCCACCGACTATGTTTTTGATGGCCACAAAGCAGCCACCGGGAAATATATTGAAACTGACCCAACAACCCCGCTTTCCCAATATGGAAAAACCAAGCTTGCCGGCGAAGAGGCCATAGCCAGCCATTCTTCCAATTTTCTCATTCTTCGTACAGCCTGGCTCTACGGCAGAAAAGGGAATAATTTCCTCAAAACAATGCTGCGGCTGGTAATAGCCAATCCAACGCGTGAATTAAAGGTGGTAGATGACCAATACGGCTCACTGACCTGGACAGCCACAATGGCCCGCCAGATTGAAAGGGTTTTAGCTGGCACCATGCAGGGCATAGTTCATGCCACAGCAGAAGGTTCCTCCACCTGGTATGAAGGGGCTTGTTACTTTCTTGATGCCATGGGAGTTCCTTATAATCTTTCCCCTTGCACCACAGCCGAATACCCAACACCTGCACACCGGCCAGCAAACTCCATTCTGGAAAACAGCAGATTAAAACAGGAAGGACTTTCTGTTTTTAAGTCCTGGCAGGAAGATATTGACCACTTTGTTGAACTTTACAGGCAACAACTCATCAAAGAAGCGACAGTATCTTAGTCCAAAAAACCAAATTCACTAATAAGATGCATGACTGATGCCCTGATATCACCATCCATCTCCTGGATCTGAAAACCGGTCACATAAAAATCAGGATTTTCTTCCTGCCTGCACCAGCGACTCACTGCCCCGAAGATAATCTCACCATCCTCTGATATTTCCCTGGGAAGCCGCATCCGCAGGCGATACTCTTCATTGACGGCATGCGTTCATCACTGAGAAGCATAAGACCACTGGGTGAAATATCCATAAGATGTCCAAGCACCCGGCTGCTCATGCCATCAAATATCCGCAGATAAAAAACCAGATGCCTGCGGACAACACCTCTTTTTTCCACGCCGTCTTTTTCTTTTTTCATCTCCTTATTCCTCTTGCAGGTCTATCCTTATCAACTCCACATCACCGAATGCCCCCATAAGCTCACCACAAATCACCACCACTCCGATAATTTCAGGAATCTCAGCAGCCTTTTCAAGACCCTTCCGGATCCCAGCCCTGGTATCCCCTGCCCGCCCCACTTCATTTCCAAGGCGAGTTGCCGCAGCATCAGCCAGAGGCGTGGATTTACTGATTACGGTGACAGAATCTGCATTCCCAAAACTGAGGGAGTGCCCCACAGTTCCTGATGAGGTACAGATTCCAACTGGCATCCGGGCAGAAGCTATCCGCAACCCAAGCTTATAACTCAAGGATGACTCACCAGCAAAGATGGCAATGGAGCAATCCTGCTCCCTTTGTAAAAAGATATCACCACCATTTTCAACCATGACTTCCCGGGAACCTGCCAGCATAAGCTCCTTTCCCACATATTCTGCAATACTTCCGGCAACTGCTGCCATCGGCCCCACGCCCGCTGCAACACCGGCCTTAAGCATATCCCGTATCAAGGGAGGGGCGATTTTATCTTCCTGCAAAGGATCCAGACTTGCAGAAAACCGGGGATTCTTTACAATGTAACTTTCCAGCTGTGCTCTATACTGCAGAACAAGATCTGTTGCCTGTTCGGTGACATCCTGCTCTGCCAGAATATGCAGATCTGTTTCTTCTATTCTGATCCTGGTGGAAACTAAACCTGCATGATTTACCAGCTTACGATACACCCTGTCAGAATAGGACTCAGGATTTACTTTTTGTTTGTTAGGTTTCATAGGACTCACTCTTTATGCAATTTTTCCATGACCTTGTCATTCTTTTTACACGCTGCCCGCAAATCGGCAAATGCAAAAGCAGACTAATCCCTTCGCTTGGTGCCAAAGGTGCTCTGAAGGTTCACAAGCAACTGGTATCCCATATTCTAAAGGTACTTAACCCTGTTCAGGAAGAAAGGCCGTTCACTGGATAAGTGCCTTATCAGACAATTTCTTTGAAAAAACAAGAAATTGTTCTGCACGGCACTAA
>DQVD01000172.1 GCA_015661935.1 Desulfocapsa sulfexigens
AGGCTGAAGGAAAAACAGTCAGCTTTGTATGTGTTGGAAAAAAAGGAAACCAGATACTGAATAAGACCGGCAAGGTACGTAAGCAATATCTCGATATTATGGCAAATTTTCAGATGTTTAATGCCAGAGAAATTGCTCAGGACGTTGCTACCCGGTTTACCAGTGGTGATACTGACAAGGTAGAAGTTATCTACGGAAAGTTTAAGTCAGTGGCAGTCCAGTATGCAGACGCTCAGGACATGCTTCCCATTACTCCAATTGAGAGCGATGAGGAGACTGAATCTGAAACTCAGGCTGTTGGCGATTATATCTACGAGCCTTCGACAGAAGAGATCATGGATGTGATGCAGCCACTGTATCTGAATGTTATTATATACAACGCTATGCTACAGGTTGGTGCTTCCGAGCATGCTGCTCGAATGACCGCCATGGATAATGCAACTTCTGCATGTAGGGATATCGTTAAGGATCTTACCCTTGTTTTCAACAAAGCAAGGCAGGCAGCAGTTACCGGCGAACTGATGGACATTGTTGGTGGTGCTGAGGCCCTTAAGGGATAATTAACCATATACAAATATTCTTTTTTTAATAATACTTTGAGGAGGGAGATATCCCTATGAGTAATCAAAACGTAGGAAAAATAACACGAGTAATTGGCCCCGTTGTCGATGTTGAATTCGAAGCCGGCAAGCTGCCAAACATTCTGGATGCACTGTTTGTATCCAATCCCGGTATCAATGATGATGCCGACAACCTTGTAATTGAGGTTGCTCTGCATCTTGGTGATAACGCTGTGCGCTGCATCGCAATGGATTCAACTGATGGTCTTGTCCGTGGTATGGAAGCCCGTGACAGTGCTGCACCAATTACCATTCCTGTTGGAGAGCCTGCACTTGGCCGTATCATGAATATAGTAGGACGCGCAGTTGATGGCATGGGTGATATTACATCCGATAACCAACGCCCAATTCATCGTGATGCTCCCGCATTTACAGATCAGGACACCGACGTTCGTGTTTTGGCAACCGGTATTAAAGTAATCGATCTCCTTGTTCCATTCCCAATGGGTGGAAAAATGGGGCTGTTCGGTGGTGCTGGTTGTGGAAAGACCGTTATTATGATGGAAATGGTTAATAACATCGCCATGCATCATGGTGGAATTTCCGTATTCTGTGGTGTTGGAGAGCGCACGCGAGAAGGAAACGATCTGTACAACGAAATGAAAGAGTCTGGCGTACTTCCAAAAGCCGCACTTGTTTATGGTCAGATGACTGAACCTCCAGGAGCTCGTTCCAGGGTTGCTCTTACCGGCCTTACCGCTGCTGAGTACTTCCGTGATGAGGAGGGACAGGATGTTCTCTTCTTCGTAGATAATATCTTCCGTTTCACCCAGGCCGGTTCTGAAATTTCGGCTCTTCTTGGTCGTATCCCATCTGCTGTTGGTTATCAGCCAACACTTGCTACCGATCTTGGTGCACTTCAGGAACGTATTACATCGACCAATAAAGGTTCCATTACAGCTGTACAGTGCGTATACGTACCTGCGGATGATCTTACCGATCCTGCTCCTGCTACCACTTTTGCTCACCTTGACGGAACTGTTGTTCTTTCTCGTCAAATTGCAGAGCTTGGTATCTATCCAGCGGTTGATCCACTTGATTCAACATCCCGTATTCTTGATCCCAATGTTGTTGGTCAGGAACATTACGATGTTGCTCGTGGCGTTCAGATTACCCTGCAAAAATACAAAGATCTTCAGGACATCATCGCTATTTTGGGTATGGATGAACTTTCTGAAGAAGATCAGGTACTCGTTGGTCGTGCTCGTAAGATTCAGCGTTTCCTTTCTCAGCCATTTACTGTTGCTGAGGTTTTCACCGGAATGCCAGGACAATTTGTCTCTGTTGAGGACACCGTTTCCGGTTTCAAGGAAATCCTTGAAGGTAAGCATGATGAAATGTCTGAAAACTCAGTATATATGGTTGGTTCCATTGCAGAAGCAATGGAAAAAGAAGCAAAAGCAACCGCATAAGTTAACTGACAAGAATACGAGGATATACAATGGCACAACAAATACATTTAGAAGTAGTTACTCCAGCTGGAGCTGTTGTTAACGAGGATGTTGATATCGTTAACGCACCTGGCTATGGTGGTGACTTTGGTGTGTTGGCCAATCATGCTCCTTTCCTCTCTACTATTAAAATCGGACTCCTGACCTATGAGACAGGAGGGGATCGGAAAAGTTTGATGATTAGTGGTGGCTTCTCTGAAGTCTCCAATAATAAGATCACTTTTCTTGTTGAAAGTGCCGAAGAAGGTAGTCAGATTGATGTGGATAGAGCTATGAAGGCAAAAGAGCGGGCAGAAAAACGCCTTCTCCAGGCTACTGCGCAAGATGATAATTTTAATCAAACACGAGCAGAGGCTGCTCTGCAACGCGCATTAGCACGACTCAAAGCATCTAAGGTTGCTTGAATTAAGTAACCGACTACAGGAGTTTAAGGTCGTCCTTCGGGACGACCTTTTTTTTTACCTTTTTATATCAATATAATTGATATTGATAATCTATCTTTTTGTGGGGTATATATGAAAGCTAAGGAACGTATGGGAATTGCACGGCAAATGCCAGTGGAAATTACTCCTTCCGAGCGTGTCCAGAATTTTGATGAAATTGTTTCCGGGTATAATGAATTCACTGCTGTTTTGGAAGCTGAACGCTGCCTTCAGTGTAAAAAACCAACCTGCATTCAAGGTTGCCCAATTCATAATAATATTCCTTCTTTTATCAAGCTGCTTCGTGAAAAGAAATTTGAAGAAGCCTATTGGGCAATTCGTGAGACATCTTCCATGCCTGCCATCTGCTCCCGTGTCTGCCCACATGAGTTTCAATGTGAAGGTTCCTGTGTCCGAGGTAAAGGAAAAGGACAATCAGTTGCCATTGGTATGCTCGAAAGATACATTGTTGACTGGATGGTAGAGAATAAAAAAACTATGCATAACCAATGTGCTATTCCCGGAAAGAAAAAGGTAGCTGTAATAGGATCAGGACCTGCAGGAATGACTGTTGCCTATTGGCTGGCCCATAGAGGAATCCCTTGTACAATTTTCGAATCTTTACCTGTTTATGGTGGTATGTTGACTGTGGGGATCCCAGCATTTCGTCTCCCAAGAGAAATCATTAATGCAGAGTTTGAAGCTTTGAAAAGTTGCGGAGTTACTCTTGAACATGGCGTTATTATAGGTAAAGACAAAACCATAGAAGATCTTAGGGCTGAAGGCTATGATGCCATCTTTAATGGTGTAGGTGCTCATGCCAGTCGTAAACTTGGTCTTGATGACGAAGAGAGTACTGAGGGGGTACTGCACGGTGTTGATTACTTGAGAAGGATTAGTCTTGGTGAAGGTCTTGATCTAGGTAAAAAAGTTGTTGTTGTCGGAGGTGGCAATGTAGCGATTGATGTTGCAAGAACTGCACTACGGTACGACTCTAAAGATGTTTTTATTTTATATAGAAGAAGTCGTGCTGAAATGCCGGCATCTGCAGCTGAAATCCACCATCTCGAGGAAGAAGGTGTTCGTATTGAATTTCTCGCCGCCCCAATTAAGATTCATTCAGAGGATGGAAAACTCACCCAGGTAGAATGTATCAGAATGGAACTTGGCGAACCGGATGGATCAGGGCGTCGGCGTCCCGTAGTACAGGAAGGTTCAAATTTCATGATTAAGGCTGATTCGATTATTCCTGCTATCAGTCAGAACGTTGATCATACTGTTGACAAGGGATTGGAAATTGACCTTATGTCTTGGGGAACGTATCATACCGATCCTCAAACTCTCCAGACATCCATTGAATATATGTTTGCTGGTGGGGATAATGTTTTGGGGCCCCAGACTGCTGCAAAAGCCGTATATCAGGGGAAAGTTGCTGCTGAATCTATTGAGCTTTATCTTAAAGGGAAAGACTTGAAGGAAGATAGAGAGTTTTTATGTGATCAAATTGACTGGTAGTTTGGAAATGATCCCAGGCACCACACTACGTTGGATCTCAACTAACCGTATAGCAAAAACTATTATTGTCTGTTGAGGTCCTGCGAATTTGCAAGCAACTGGAATCATTTCCTGGTTTGGATTTGTATAAACGCCGTGAATTCTTTTTGGAATCCTCGTTTTATTTTGTTTTACAGTCTATAGGCTGGCTGTGGTTGAATGGATATAGCTCTTAACACCTTTGACTATAGCGCTGGCGATAGTATCAAGAAAAGTATCTGTATTCAGGTTTTCGGAATCCATTGGGTTGGTAATAAAGGCGAGTTCTGCCAAAATGGCTGGCATCTCAGCACCAATCAGGACATAGAAAGGGGCCTGTTTCACCCCAAGATTTTTGAATTTTTTCTTCTGTACACCTTCAATTCCATTGCAAAGCGAATTATGTACGAATCCCGCCAAACGGGAGGATTCATTAATCTTGGAGTTTTTCATAATATCTGAAAGAATATCCTGAAGATCACTCATCTGATGAGTGGAAGTTGAGTTCTCAAATGCTGCAACACGCATAGCTTCAGCATTGGTAGATAAACTCAGATAGTAGGTTTCAAGGCCATGGACTTTTGGTGATGGGTGGGCGTTTATATGGAGGGAGATAAACAAATCTGCTTCATTTGTATTTGCGATGGCTGTACGTTCTTCAAGGGAGAGGAACGTATCTGAACTTCGTGTGAGAATGACCTCAGCGCCTGTCTGTTCTTCCAGGATTGGAGCAAGTTTTTGGGCAATATTGAGAACAATATCTTTTTCCTTTAGACCAAAAGCTGATGCTCCTGGGTCTTTCCCGCCATGCCCGGGATCAATAACTATTTTTCTGATACCTAGACCGAGTTGTTGAGCAAGGGAAAGTTTTTTTCCATTGACCTGTTCTTCCCATGGCATTGACGCTGTTCGGTTGCTTTTTCTGTTTTGAGAATTCGACTTGGTTTTCTTGAAGTCTTCAAGGACAATTATAGTATCAATGATTTCAGCTAAAGAGGTGTCACTTGCAATAGCTGAATTTTCCATCACCGAAGCTGCTTCCTGAACTGGTGCTGCAATATGAGAGGGTGGCTTAGGCAATGATTTTACGGTTTTTTCTGAGGCTGTTTTTGTTATTCCACGAACATCAATAATTACACGAAACGGGTCAGGTAGACTGAATATTTTGTAATCTGATATTGTTTCAATATCAAGTACCACACGAACAACCTCTGGGGTGAATTGTGCGGTTCGTATTTGCTTGAGCAGGCCGTCCTCTATTGGAATAGGTGAACGATATTTGGGATCAATATAGGATTCCTGAAAATCCAGATAGAGTCGTCGGGGTTTGTCCCCCTTTTTTTCAAGGAGATTTTCCCTGTAACGAACAGGCCCTGAGGCCTTGATAACCACGCGAGTATAGTTATCGGACGACCAGTATTTCACAGGAAGAACATTTGTGAGATTTTCAAGATATGTACGTTTGAGCATGGCTTCGGGAAGCGGGATGGCATGTTCTTTGGAGATGGCTTTGAGTTTATCCGAGGCTTGGGCGTACATGTCACCAGTTCTGTAGTCAGCGATGACACGGGTATAACTGTTAGCAGCCTTTTGAGGATTGTTTTTTCTGTTCAGATAGAGATTGCCGACAGCGTAGAGAGCATCATCAGCCAAGCTGTTTTTCGGGAAGAGGTTGGAGACATCATGGTAGTAGGATATGGATTCATCGAGATCAATATCTTGCTTAAAACGTCTATACATTTTGGAGTACATACGGCCCAGCATATAAAGGCTGGGGGCAGCAAAATCTGATTTTGGGTCGGCAAGATAAATCTTTCTAAATGATTGAATTCCATTGAGCCAGTTGCCTCTTGACCTGCCAAGCTTATTATTGGTGTGGAGTTCATTGTAATAAAATTTTGCCTGTTGATATTGTTGTTCAAGACTCACAAAATCAGCGGGGGCTTTTTCAACTTCATCAGCAGCGCAAAAGTGTGCAGTAAAGGGAACAATGAGCAAAAGAAAAAGGAGGAATATTGGGAAAGTTCGTACCATTACAGTTTGTTAGGGGGGGTGATTTGGATTTTCATATTTGTTGTCTAAATAACTTATATTAATAAAACTCTTCAACGGAGTATACCTAAAAGAACAAACGAAGGCAAAAGAAAATATGCTTTCCAGTGCATGAAATAGAAGAAAGGAAAAATGATAATTTCTTGAAGAGTTCTATGAGTTCAGTATCTTCAAGAGTTCATAAACAGCATCCAGTGCCTGACGAGGACTCAGGTCGTCAGGATCCAGATTCTTAAGGTATCCATGAATAGCATCAGCTTCAGGACGTGGGAAGAGTGATAGCTGATTAGGGTGGGTCTTTCTACGGGATTTTTTTCCCTGTTTATTTTTTGCGATGGGTGGACTTCCATCATGGTTGAATTCTCCCTGTTCAATATTCTGAAGGATTTCACCGGCACGCTGTACCACTCGGTTGGGCACACCTGCAAGCCCTGCCACCTGGATTCCGTAGGAGCGATTAGTACCGCCTTTAACAAGTTTATGAAGAAAAATGATACTGTCGTTCCATTCACGTACTGCGATTGAATAGTTACGTACCCGATCTTCAGTTCCCGCCAGGTCAGTGAGCTCGTGGTAATGGGTGGCAAAGAGCGTCTTAACACCTTTATTGTTTTTTTGA
>DQVD01000135.1 GCA_015661935.1 Desulfocapsa sulfexigens
AATTCTCCAGTAAGACCAAGAATCGAATCAGGAGGGGCAGGCTGAATTGATTTCCACATGACATTCTTCCTTGTGTATATAATAAATAGAAAATAAAGATTGGTAATTCCAAATATAACTGATCAACAGTTACCAACCCGGCAAACCTGGATAAATACCTTGACCAAATCATTTTGATACACAAACGAAAAAAGGATTTGTAAAGTATCTAAATTCCTTGTTAACGCGTCCTATATATTGTGCAAGCTTTTTTTGTGCAACTAGACATCCTGACCATAAAAAACCCAATTATGAACAATTCATAATCGGGCAAATATCACCTGCACACAATGATTGAAAACTCAGATCATTTCTTCTGTACAGAATTTTTTGCAAGAAGAGACTGAAGTTTCCATGGTGAAGAAAGACAGGCGCGTGATTTAGAACATGTAGACATAATGTCACAAAAAGCCAGAAATTCTGCTAAAATATCATTCATTTTCAGATTCTTTCGTGAGATAACATGAAGCTTCCGTTTCATATCAACCCCTTCAAACTGCAGAGTTTTAAGCCAGCCATGCTCAACTTCACGACAAACCGTGAGAGAAGAAAGGCAGGCAAGACCAACACCTGATTCCACAGCTTTTTTAATAGACTCAGGATGTCCCATCTCCATGATAACATTAATCTGATCAAGGTAGTCTTTCATTTTCTCTCTGAAAATTGCCACAGTCCCGGAACCTTCTTCACGCATGATCCACCTGGTATTGGTAAAATCATGTTTAACATCAAAAATGTGTTTGTGAGACAGTGGGTCAGTAGGGCCTGCAATAACAACCAGTTCATCTTCAAACCAGAGACGTTTAACAGTATCAGGATTATTCACATATCCTTCAACAAAGCCAACCTCAACCTTCCCGTCAAGCACCAGACTTTCAGCATATCGGGTGTGATGCACCAGCATATTAATATAAACCTGTGGATACATGCGTTTAAATGCACCTATAAGATAAGGAAGGATGTAATCTCCAATGGTGGTTGAAGCCACCACATTGATTCTCCCGCTTAAGGTGTCGTTCTTCTCCGACATGATATTTTCCACATTGCCAACCTGACACAAAATTTCCTTGGACAGGGGCAGCAGATATCGACCACGTTCGTTAAGCAACAAACTTCGGCCATGTCTATCAAAAAGAGAGCCACCCAACTGATTTTCAAGCTCAGCTAAGGCCATGCTCACTGCAGATTGAGTCACAAAAAGCTTTTTGCTGGCTTTCGTCACCTGCGCAGTTTCGGCAACAGCAATAAATATTTCCAGTTGTCTCAATGTGATAGACATTCAAAAAGCCTTTGTTCAAATTTTTTGATGATATGTATCTTTTTTTTTTAGATTAGGGATTTTTCACCATATCATTTATACATTTTTTCTCAACACTTTTCCCATGAATCCAGGAATTTTAATAAAAATATCATATACTATTAAATGAACATTCACTCAACTCAAAAATGAATAGCTATTCACTTTGAAGTTGACAGGAAGTCCCTATTTTATTAGTTAGCGTATGTATATCTATCAGAAAGTCTTCCGACAAACTCAACCTCAAGAGGTTTTAGATGGAACTTCAATTTTCTGATTTTCTCTACCGTGACAATATATTATGGATCACTGCCTTCACCCTTGGTGGATTGGCCTTTGCCATAGGTCCCATTATTATTGTTTACCTGCTGATGCCACGTGGCACCAGACAGTTCAACCGAAAAAACAGTCAAGCTATTGAATGTGGAATGGAGCCAATTGGTGATTCCTGGATTCGCTACAATTCTGTTTTTTTCCTCTACGCATTAATATTCCTCGCATTTGACGTTGATGTCCTCTTTCTCTTTCCTGTGGCTCTGGCTTACAACAGTCAGGAACTGCTGGATATGGGAATTGTTTACCGGGATTTCGTTGAAGTAATTATTTTTGTAGGAATCTTATCACTCGCAGTCGTCTACGCATGGATCAAGGGAGTCTTCAAGTGGGAACGCAGAACGTACTTTCGCCGTTAGAACCAATACCCTCGTCAGTCGTTCAGTTTGCCGCTGCTGACAAACTTATTAACCTTGGACGGGTAAACTCGTTCTGGCCCCTCACGTTTGGTATTGCCTGTTGCGCCATTGAAATGATGGCCACCGGTTGTGCCAGATTTGATATGTCACGTTTTGGAGCTGAGGTTTTCCGCCCGTCTCCAAGACAAGCCGATGTCATGATTGTTGCAGGCACAGTTACTAAAAAAATGATGCCTGGTATTAAAGTTCTTTATGACCAGATGCCAGAGCCGAAATGGGTCATTGCACTTGGGAATTGTGCAATTTCGGGTGGACCTTTCGCCTTTGACGGCCAATACTCAATTGTGCTTGGAGCCGACAAATTTCTTCCCGTTGATATTTACATTCCCGGTTGTCCGCCACGACCTGAAGCATTGCTTGAGGGAATCCTCAAACTTGAAAACAAGGTCTCTGGCTGGAACCGCTGGAAAGATCCTGAAGCAAACGGTTGAAGAGGAATATGACAATGACAAACGATAATGTAAAACAGGCACTTCGAGATCTCTTCCCCGATCCGGAACCGGTTGTTGAAGCAGCAACGGATGCCGAAGCAGAAGGCGACAAAAAGAAACCTGCCGGGAAAAAAGAAGAACCGCGGATAAACGGACTAATTGAACGTGATCATGCTGTGCACGGATATGATATTGATGTGCAGCTTGATCCCGGAGAACTTCTTGCTGCTGTGATGATTATTAATAAAGCGGGTTTTTTTATTGAAAGTATCACTGGAGTTGACTGGATCAAAGAAGAACAGCTTGAGGTTGTTTATGATTTTTCCAGGTACGACTTTGATACCTGCCGCATTGTAATTCGTACCCGTACCCCACGTTCCGAGCCAAAAGTCCCCACTATTTCCAAAATTTACCCCGGTGCCAACTGGCATGAACGTGAAACCCACGACTTTTTCGGTATTAAGTTTGATGGGCACCCACATCTCATTCCTCTGCTCCTTCCCGAAGATGCAGACTTCCATCCCCTCTTAAAGGATTTCAAGCCATGAGTGGACCAATTCATATCCGACCGGACGAAACTTTTACCCTGAACGTTGGGCCGCAGCATCCTGCTACACATGGAGTTCTTCGGGTAAAAATGGAAATGGATGGTGAATATATTGTTAAAGCTGAAACAGTGCTTGGCTATATTCATCGTATGCATGAGCTAATGGGTGAAAACAGAACATACCCTCAGGTTCTCCCGAATCTCAGCCGGCTTGATTACCTTGGTGCCTTAGGCTACACCCATGGTCATGTTCTCGTTATAGAAAGAGCTGCCGGAATTGAAGTTCCGGAACGTGCAGAGTACATCAGGGCAATCACGGTGGAACTCAACAGAATCGCCTCCCACCTCTTCTGGTTTGGTGCCTTTGTTATGGATCTGGGAGGCTTTACACCTCTTATGTATGCCATTCAGGATCGTGAGCATATTCTTGATTTGCTTGAAGCAGTCACCGGATCGCGCCTCACCTATTGCTATTATCGCTTTGGCGGACTGTACAATGATGTTGACGATGACTTTATAGCTGCAACAAAGGCTGTCATTCCAATGCTTCGTAAATCTCTTAAAAAATACGACGCACTGGTCACCGGTAACATCATCTTTATGAAACGGCTGGAAGGTATAGGCCCTATTTCTGCTGAAATGTGCCGCAAATATGGCGCGACAGGTCCCGTAGCCCGTGGTGCTGGAATTGACTTTGACGTCCGTAAAAATGAACCCTACTCTGTCTATCCTGAGTTTGATTTTGACGTGCCTGTCTATCATGAATGTGACTCTTTAGCACGATACAAGGTACGCATGGATGAGATGGAGCAATCTCTTCGTATCATTGAGCAGGGTATAGAGAAATTACCAGACGGCCCGATCATGCCCAAGAAAAAGCCAAAGCTAATCAAGCCTCCAAAGGGCGATTACTACCAGGCTGTGGAAACAGCACGAGGCAGTTTTGGTATCAGAATTGTGAGCGACGGCACCAAAAATGCGTATCGCTTCAAACTTCGCTCTCCAACATATTCCAACATGTCACTCTTTGATGAGGCGTGTGAGGGCATGATGATTATGGATGCACTCGCCATGATGGGAAGCTTGGACTTAGTAATACCTGAGATTGACAGATAAGGGAGAAGTCGAATGAGTTTAACAATACTAAATGCGGTTATTGCAGTGGTTGCCGCCATTGCTTTTGCTGCGATAAATGCTGCGTATCTTGTCTGGGCAGAGCGTCGGGGCGCAGGACGAATCCAACGTCGTCCCGGACCGAATGTCAATGGGCCATTTGGTCTCCTGCAGCCGCCTTGTGACGGCATCAAACTGATGGCCAAACAGCTGATGATTCCAGGTGGAGCTGACAAGGCCCTGTTCATGGTAGCACCTGTTCTTGCCATGGCTCCAGCCATTATGAGTTTCGTCACCATCCCTTTCAGTGACACCATTGTTGCTCACTCCATGAATATCGGGGTGCTGATGATCTTTGCTTTTGCCTCCATGGGCGCTATGGCCATTCTGCTTGCAGGCTGGGGATCACGTAGCAAATATGCTGTTATGGCCTCTGTTCGTGCCGTCTCCCAAAACATTTCCTACGAGATCCCCATGCTCATCACCGTCATCACCATCGTCATGATGACAGGTACCATGAATCTAGCGGAAATGGTTGCATCACAAACCGGTGGAATATGGCACTGGAATATTGTCCCATCTCTCAGCAGTCCTTTAATGCCAGTTTCCTTTCTTCTTTTCTTTATCTGTGCTCTGGCCGAGACCAACCGTGCTCCATTTGACCTTGGAGAAGCTGAAAGTGAACTTGTTGCAGGATTTCATACAGAATACGGAAGTATGGGATTTGGACTCTTCTTTATGGGTGAGTATGCAAACATTGTTATTGGTGCCAGCCTGATCACTATCCTGTTCTTAGGTGGATGGGGTTGCCCCTTAGGACTCTATCCCGGTGTCTGGTGGTTCCTGTTAAAAATATATCTTCTCATTTTCTCCTTTATCTGGATCCGATGGACATTCCCGCGGACAACAATATACGGACTGCTCAATCTGAGCTGGAAGATATTGATTCCAATCTCACTGTTTAACCTGCTGCTCACAGCCGGATTACTGAAGGTATTTTAATATGGGTGCCTATTTTAGCGAAATATTCTATGGACTGAAATCCCTGGCCATTGGCCTTGGTGTTACGTTCAAGGAATTCTTCAAACCTGTGGTTACTGTTCCCTACCCGTACAAAACCATCAAGATGACCGAGCGGTATCGCGGTCATATTGAATTGATTGAGAACGAAGAAGGAGAACCAAAATGTGTATCCTGCGGAATGTGCCAGCGAGCCTGCCCCTCGGGATGTATCAGCCTTGCTTCCAAATCCGTTGAATATGAAGTGGAAGTAAAAGGTGAGATGAAAACCAAAAAGAAAAAGGTACTTACTAAGTACGACCTCAACTTTACCACCTGTTCGCTTTGTGGACAATGTGTTGAAAGCTGCAACTTCGGAGCCGTCACTTTTTCTAAAGATTACAATCTTGCTTCAAGTCGTAAGGAAGATTTCCATTTCGACCTTCTTAAAAGATTGAAGGAGAGAAACTCATGAACCCAACTGAATGGTCCTGGATGCCCGGTATATTTACTGCCGAAGGATTTGCAGGTTATGCTGACGCGGCTGCCGGAATCGTCTTTCTTATCATGCTTGCAACCACTATTATTGGTGGAATAATCGCATGTAATTCAGAACGTCTTGTCCGTGCTGTAGCTGGTCTTGCCCTCTGTTTTGTTGGAGTTGCAGCCATCTACTACTTCTTAAACTCACCCTTTCTGGCCATGATGCAGATGCTCATCTATATTGGAGCAGTATGTATCACCATAGCCTTTGCAATTATGCTGGCAACTCCCGAAGAGAGCAAAAAGCAAGGACCTGCCGGACCATTGACTGGACCTCTCGGACTGGTTACCGCTGGTCTTGTAACATTTGGTATGATTGGTCTTGCTGTGAATACTAAATTTGACATCATGCCCAAAGTCAATATGGGCAAAGTGAAAATCATTGGTAGCCAACTGCTCACCACATATTCCATGGTCTTTGAACTCGTCTCCGTAGTCCTGCTCATTGCCATCATTGGATCGCTTGTCATCGCACGTCACGGAAGGAGCAAATAAATGTCGATTCTTACCCTTCACAACAGCCTGAACACCTATCTTATCCTGGCAGCAATATTGTTTGGAATGGGAATTTATGGACTGATTACACGCAGGACTCTTGTCGGAATGCTTATTGCTTCCGAACTGATACTGGTTGCATCATCCATAAACTTTATGGCCTTCAACAGATTTACAGCTCCTGACCCCACAGTTGGACAGATCTTCACCCTGTTTATCATGGCCATTGCTGCCGCAGAAGCTGCCATTGGCCTCAGTATCACAATTGCAGTATATCGTAATTACAAATCAGTCGACACCGAAGATGTAGTCGACCTTAAAGGTTAGGAAAGAGGAACCTCTGTCATGGAAATACAAACGGTCAGTTCCGTAAAACTTCTCCTCGCACTTCTTGTTCCACTGCTTGGCACCCTGGGTGTCATGTTTATGGGCAAAAATGAGAATGTACGTGAGGGTATCTCATCAGCCTCCTCGGTAATACTGCTGTTGCTTGTTGCCTCAATGATTCCTGCAGTTCTTGAAGGCAAGATTCTTGTCTACCATATGTTCACAGTGCTCCCCGGCTTGACGGTGACACTACGGGCAGACGGGATGTCAATGATTTTTGCGCTTGTCGCCTCTTCGTTGTGGACCATTGCCGTCTATTATTCCCTCGGGTACATGAGAGCCCATCAGGAACATGCTCAGACACGTTTTAATGCCTGTTTTGCGCTTGCCATTTTCGGAGCCATCGGAGTTGCATTTTCCGATAACCTTTTCACCATGTACCTTTTCTACGAGATTGTTTCGATCTGTACCTATCCCCTCGTTGCCCATGCACAGGATAAAGCTGGGTATGACGGTGCCCAGAAATATATCATCTATCTGACCACCACTGCCAAACTCTTCCTGTTACCTGCGCTTATTCTAATTTATGTTCTCACTGGAACTCTAGACTTTCCAACCAACATTTCAGAGGGTCTCTTTACAGATGGCCTTTCCTCTGGAAATATCAAAAATTGGACAGTCATCATGTTGTATGTCTTCTGCATCTTCGGATTTGCTAAGAATGGCGTTATGCCATTCCATCACTGGCTGCCTGGAGCAATGGTTGCACCGACTCCTGTCTCAGCACTTCTCCATGCAGTGGCAGTTGTTAAAGTTGGTGTGTTCTGTACAACCCGTACCATGCTCTATGTGTTTGGTACAGATACCATGCACGCCTTGAATCTTGGTATTCCAACTGCTTACTTTGTCGGATTTACGATACTTGGTGCATCAGTTCTTGCACTCTCCAAAAACAACTTAAAAGAGCGGCTTGCCTATTCCACCGTCTCCCAGCTCTCTTATATTATTCTTGGTGTGGCACTGCTCACCCCATCTGGAATTGATGGCGGACTTATTCACATTGTCAACCACGCATTTTCCAAGATCACTCTCTTTTTCTGTGCCGGTGCAATTATGATTGCGGCGCACAAAAAGGATATTTCAGAGATGGGAGGGCTTGGCAAAACCATGCCAATAACCTTCGCTTGCTTCTTTATAGCTTCACTCTCCATGATCGGCGCTCCGCCGGTTGCGGGATTTGTGACAAAATGGAACCTGCTTATTGGCTCCATAGAGGCGCACCAGATGGGAATACTCCTGATCCTTATCGCCTCAACCATGCTTAATGTCGGGTATTTTGCCCCAGTCACCCATAAGGCATTTTTTGGTAAACGCCCCGAAGGTGAAACATATCAAGGCATCAAGGAAGCACCGCTGTCCATGCTGATCCCTATTGTGATTGCATGTACCATCTCAGTGCTCCTTGGTATCTTCCCTCATGTTATGATGAAATTTGTACAGGCGGTGACAGGATGATTATTGATCTGATCGACTATCTTCGAGAGCGGTTACAATATGTGACCTACTCCTGCTATGTAGCCATGGCTTTCATAGTAATCTGGAGCATGTCCGTGGACACGAGCCACGCACATACTTGGGCAGAAAAAATGATACCAGGCTTCTGGTCACTCTTTGGCCTTGGCAGTTGCGCCATCGTCATTATGGTTGCCAGATGGTATGGCAAAAGCGGGATCCAGGCCCGGGAGGATTATTATGACAATTAGTTTTGTTCATCCGGCACTCATCATGATAGTGGGGGCATGTCTGCTTCCAATGGTGAGAGGACCATTCAGAAAACCTTTTATGTTTCTGGTTCCTTTGCTCACATTTATTGATGTTATTTATCTGAGTCAGCATGCCGGTACCTATGGTGTGTTTCAGTTTATGAACTGGGAGCTTACCTTTGGCCGCGTTGATCGTCTGTCCATGATCTTTGCTTTTATCATGGCACTTATGGCCATTATCGGTACCATTTACGGTATGCATGTGGAAGATGTATGGCAGCATGTTGCCGCATGGTTCTACGTTTCCGGCTCACTCGGTGCCATTTATGCCGCTGATTACATCACTCTCTTTCTTTTCTGGGAAATGATGGCATTCGCCTCAACCTTCCTGATCTGGGCAAGAAAGGATGAAGAAGCGCTCGCTGCCGGGTATCGATATATACTTGTTCATACCTTTGGCGGAGTTGTTCTGCTGCTGGGATTTGTTCTTCGCTATCAGGCAACTGGAGATCTCAGTTTTGGACAACTTAATGTTTCCTCACCTGAATTCTACACATGGCTGATCATGGCAGGCCTTATGCTGAATGCTGCGGTTCCACCGCTTCATTCCTGGTTGCCTGATGCATATTCAAAAGCCACCGCAATTGGTGCAGTTTTCATGTGTGCCTTTACCACAAAAACTGCAGTTTACACTCTTATTCGAAGCTGTGCCGGATTTGAAGTACTAATCTATCTTGGTATCATCATGGCTATTTACGGCATTATCTATGCGGTAATGGAAAATGACGTACGGAAACTTCTTGGTTGGGAGATTATCTCGCAGGTTGGTTATATGGTAGCTGCTGTCGGAGTTGGAACCAGCCTCGCCATTAATGGTGCATGCGCTCATGCCTTTGCTCATATTCTTTACAAAGGATTGCTCTTTATGGCAGCCGGTGCAATACTTACTTCCACCGGAAGACAAAAGCTCACACAACTGGGTGGCCTTTATAAAAAGATGCCTGTAACCATGATTTTTATGCTTATCGGTGGACTGGCAGTTTCCGGTCTTCCTCTTATGTCAGGATTTATTTCTAAATCCATGATCATAGCTGCAGCCTTTGACTCACACCTTCTCTGGGCAGGATTTGCCCTGATCTTAGTATCTGCAGGAACATTTCTTGCGGCAGGTCTCAGACTTCCCTACCTTATCTTTTTTGGTGAAAACAACTGTTCTGAAGAAACCTGGGAAAAGGCACAGGATCCTTGCTGGAATATGCAGCTTGCCATGACAATTGGTGGATTCCTCTGTATCTTTCTTGGTTGCTACACACCATTTTTATACAATATGCTGCCTAATACTGAAGTCGTATTTCACCCATACAACGCCTACCATCTCAGTGAAACCATTCAGATTATGGCCTTCACAGCATTTGGGTTCTTCATGCTTCGCAAATACGTGATGCCAAAGAATACCACCAGCCTTGATCTGGACTGGTTCTACCGCATGGGTGGTCGTGCATTTCTATGGACTGTTGAAAATCCACTGCAATGGCTTGATACATCACTCGGAAAATTCTACAAAGCTGTAGGTGTCAGCTGTCTGATGATCACATCTGCTTTCTGGTCATGGTTTGACTGGAACGTCATTGATGGTCTTGTCGATGGTAGCGCCCGCTGTGTCCGTGCCATTGGCCGCAGGGTTACTATTGTCCTGCAGCGTGGCGAAATTCAACAGACGATTTATTACACTGTCTCTTTTGCAGCCATACTGCTGGTAGCCTATGTATGGATATAGCATGTAAGAACGGACGAAAATGAGACACCGGTAAACGCTTATTGAGGTACTGAAAAACAGCTACAGCACCAGGTTTACTGCAAATTTTGATGCTTGATAAAAGGTTACAGATTAATAAGGGTCAGGGACGAAATACCTTCCTCATGTAGGCGCTGAGATTGCATAGATAGGGAAGTTATTTCGTCCCCGTTCCTAACCCTGTTCAGGAAGAAAGGCAGTTCACTGGATAAGTGCCTTATCAGAA
>DQVD01000231.1 GCA_015661935.1 Desulfocapsa sulfexigens
ATACCGGCGATTCCAGCGCCAAGTATCATAACTGCTCCTTCTCTCTGTTTAATTGCTTTTCCCATCAGAATCTCCGGGCTAATATTTTTGTGATTATTAATTCAATTTACTAAAACGCAGTATGAGCACTACGTATAAATCATTTACGAACGGATTTCTAAATCTTCTCAATCTTAATCGCACAAACCTTTGCTTCTGGTATTTTACAATGCGGATCAAGAGCATCATTAGTAAGCAGATTGACTGATGCTTCCTTATAATGGAAAGGAATAAATACTAATCCCTTGTTAACTCTGTCCGTAATCCGTACAGCAAGTTCTATCTTACCACGACGCGAGGTAGCTCTTACCATTTCTTTATCGATAAGATTCAATGCTTCAGCATCAGCTGGATTCATTTCAACATATGCCGATGGTGCTGATTTTTCCAAAACTTCGGAACGCCTTGTCATAGTACCGGTATGATACTGATACAAAACCCTTCCAGTTGTTAACATCAGAGGATACTCATCATCTGGATTTTCCGCAGAACCATTCCAGGTAACTGCAGATAACCAGGCTTTTCCTCTGGGAAAGCCCTCTTTATGAAGAACTGGAGTGCCCGGATGATCATTTTCAGGGCAAGGCCATGCAAGTGACTCATTTTCAAGTCTGTCATAACTCATCCCAGCCATGGCAACCCAGCATTTGGTAATTTCATCAAACACATCTGATGCAAAGGGAGGAACAGTATGAAAAACAGGATCAGTTGCACCCTGGTATCCTTCGTTTCGATTGCCAAGCATTCTATTGCTCACCATGTTA
Organism: Desulfocapsa sulfexigens; assembly: GCA_015661935.1. Taxonomy (GTDB): domain Bacteria; phylum Desulfobacterota; class Desulfobulbia; order Desulfobulbales; family Desulfocapsaceae; genus Desulfocapsa; species Desulfocapsa sulfexigens_A. The sequence goes on from DQVD01000231.1 coordinate 804, forward strand.
ATAATGGAGAGATCATCCCTTGCATCACCTGGAGGTGGAACAGCTCGGCGTACTCGTTGAACTTTTCGTTCAGTGTTAGCAAATGTTCCATCCTTTTCCGCAAAAGAGGCGGCTGGAAGTACAACATCTGCAATCTCTGCAGTTTCAGTCAAAAAGATATCCTGAACGACAAGGCAATCAAGTTTTTCAAAGGCTTTTTTAGCATGGGAGGAATTGGGGTCACTTAAGACTGGATTCTCACCCATGATCCATAAACCGGCAATTTTTCCTTCCATTATGGCATCTCCTACTTCGGTTGCCATAAGTCCGGCCTTATCAGTTATTTTACAATCCCAAATCTCAGCGAACTTAGCTTTGGCAGTGGCGTCATCACATTTTTGATATCCAGGGAAGACATGAGGCTGACATCCCATATCACTTGCACCTTGAACATTATTTTGGCCACGAAGTGGATTCAGCCCGGCACCATCCTTACCAAGATTACCGGTTATGATTGCAAGATTTGCCAACGCATAGACATTATTAGTCCCCGAAGTATGTTGGGTAATACCCATGGTATAGTAAATACCAGCAGCCTTTCCTTTAGCAAATGTGTGAGCAACGTCTTCAATCAGGTTTGCCGGAACATTAGTAATTTTTTCCGCCCACTCAGGGGTGCATTCAGCAATTGCCTCCTTAAAGAGATCAAAATTCTCTGCACGTTCCGCAATATACTCCTTGTCTTCAAGACCATCTCGAAGAATGACATGACACAGTGCATTAATTAAAGCACCATCAGTTCCTGGTCGCTGCTGCATCCAGTGTGTAGCTGAATCACAAAGTTTAATACGACGGGGATCAGCTACAATTAATTTTGATCCGTTTTTGACAGCAGCAAGCATGCGAAGGCCAATAATTGGATGTGTTTCAGTGGTATTGGAGCCTATCACCAGCATAACATCACTATCGAGGATACCATTGATGGTGTTAGTCATTGCGCCAGAACCAAGTACTGTGACCAGACCGGTCACCGTTGGGCTGTGTCAGTATCTGGCACAATGGTCAATATTATTTGTCCCTATGCCTGCTCTAAAGAACTTTTGGAAAGCATAATTTTCTTCTGTTGTACACCTGGCAGATGAAAGACCAGCTAAAGCATCAGGCCCCTTCTCCCCAAGAATGGAGGAAAAGGATTGAGCCATGAAATCAAGTGCCTCATCCCATTTAACAGGTTCAAGTGGCATTCCTTTTTGTCGCCTGATCATTGGGGTTTTAAGACGATCAGGATGCTGAATAAAATTATGACCGAAACGTCCCTTTACACAAAGATCTCCATAGTTAGGCCCGACATCAGGATCAGCAGTAACCTCCATAAGAGTGTGACCTTTGACCTTTAAAATCACCTGGCAACCTGTACCACAATAGGGGCAGGTTGTTCGTATCTCACGAACCTCTTCTGACTGAATCGGTACAATTCGATTATTTTTATTGAGGGCACCTGTTGAACAATTTTCAACACATTTGCCGCATGATACACAATGATCCTTAAAATCTATGACCAATCCGACCGGACGGCCTTTCTCATCAAATGAATCTGCTCTTACTTCAAGAGCATCATATTCACATGATCTTTCACAACGACCACAAAAAATACATTTATTAGGATCAACGGTAATGGCACGATGGCTGGTATCAACGAGATAAGTTGGTTCTGTACCCATCCCTGTTTTGTTAATATTGACTTTAAGATCAATAGCAAGACGTTTCAGATCACAACGCTCAAATGCAGTGCAACCACATCTCAGACAACGTTCTGCTTCTCGTTTTGCCATCTTCTCGGTGAATCCGAGTGTTACTTCATCATAGCCCTTAGTTGACACCTCAGGTGGACGTTCTGGCATCTTTTCACGAAGATTGATACCAATCTCATCAAAATTCTTCAATGAAACATCATCAAAAGATTTACCACGAGTAAAGTTGAAACGATTATCGGCAGGATCCTTTTCACACGCCATAACATAGGCATTAATATTATTTGCTGCGCGTCTTGCAGAAACAACTGCCTGAATAACAGATTTGCTTCCGGTGGCTGCATCACCTCCAGCAAAAACCCCATCGACACTGGTTTCAGAACTTCTGGGATTGGCATAAAACATCCCGCCCGGTTTCATTTTTAACTGTTCTTCAAGCTCACCACCTGCCATTACACCATCTACTGCCATTTGACCAAGGGATGAGATAACAGTATCGACACTTAAGGAATTTGAGGATCCGGGGATAGGAAGAATATCTCGTTTCCCTTTTTTGTCAGGTTCTCCAAGTTTCATCCTGATAATATCAAGTTTAAGCCTGTTATTCTCATCAGGCACAG
>DQVD01000067.1 GCA_015661935.1 Desulfocapsa sulfexigens
AAGATATAGCTAATAATATGTTAGCATTGAGAACACTTAGAGCCAACAAGCTTTGGGAAAATTACTGGACAGATGACTATTTACTAAGGGCTGCGTAATGCCCCCACTTTTAATTGCACCCGGAAGGGACATTGGAAGAAGGAGAGAAATCTTCGGATTATTCAGACATGGTAATGACCTACCCTCTTTATCCGATCAAAGTTGATCTGGCAGCAAAAAAGTACTGCAGAGCCCTGCTAAGATCCCGGCAGGAAATACTTGTTAAAAAAACAGAGGGCCTGTATATTTCTCATCGCCCTGCCAACAGCAATTCTCTGGTATGTTTCATTTTGAAACTCCTAACTGCTCAGGGGTGAATCCTAACAGGTGCCGAATACCATGATCATTTCCATAATCCTGAAAAAATTAAAGGATGCAGTTACCGATCTGCTTCCCATTGTACTGGTCATCGCTTTTTTCCAGATTGTGGTCATTCGACAGCCTTTACCACAAATAGGAGAAGTCCTTTTTGGTACCCTTCTCATAGTACTGGGGCTGAGTCTTTTTATCCAGGGACTTGAAATGGGCCTGTTCCCCATTGGTGAGGCCATGGCTCAGGCACTTGCGAGAAAAGGAAGCCTTTTCTGGCTTCTCTCTTTTGCTTTTGCCCTTGGCTTTTCAACCACCGTTGCAGAACCTGCTCTTATCGCTGTGGCTGCAAAAGCGGCTGATATCGCAGGCCAGGGAGGGTTGATTGATCCAAGCGCGGAATCTCTTAAACAGTATGCCTTTGGACTTCGTATGTCTGTAGCATTTTCCGTAGGACTTGCCATTTTGATCGGAGTTATGCGTATCCTTCGTGGCTGGCCTATCCATTATCTGATTATTGGCGGATACGGGCTTGTTATGGCAATGACCATTATTGCACCAAAAGAGATTATTGGTATAGCTTACGACGCAGGTGGTGTCACCACCTCCACCATCACAGTTCCGCTTGTTGCCGCATTGGGAGTGGGGCTTGCCTCAACAATTCGGGGACGCAGCCCTCTAATTGACGGTTTTGGTCTTATTGCTTTTGCTTCTCTTCTGCCCATGATTTTTGTGATGGGCTACGGGCTTATTATTTTCAAATAACTGATGCCATGGAATTCATAAAAGACTTCAGTGGAATACTCCTTGCTACCTGCAGGGATGTACTGCCCATCATCATTCTTATTGCTGTGTTTCAGCTTCTGGTGCTGCGTCAAAAAATTCCTCATTTGCCTCGTCTTATCATAGGCGGCGTTTATGTTGTTCTTGGTCTCGCACTCTTTCTTGCCGGTCTGGAAAAGGCACTGTTTCCTTTGGGAAAAATCATGGCAACCCAGCTGTCTGACCCTGCTTTTATTTATGGTACAGATGCAATTATCACCCAGACCGACTGGAAGGCCTACGGATGGGTATATCTTTTTGCGGCCATGATCGGCTTTGCAACCACCATTGCCGAGCCATCACTTATTGCCGTAGCATATAAGGCAAATGAAGTATCAGCAGGAACGATTTCCACCTGGGGATTGCGAATCACTGTAGCCGTTGGAGTAGCATTTGGTATCAGTCTTGGAACATTTCGAATAGTGAGTGGTACCCCCCTGTATCTGTACATTCTTGCAGGATATTTGATTGTTATCGTGCAAACTCTTTTTGCCCCTAAATCGATTATTGCACTGGCCTATGATTCGGGTGGAGTCACCACTTCCACCGTGACCGTGCCGCTTGTGGCGGCACTTGGTCTTGGCCTGGCCAGCACAGTGCCGGGACGGAATCCTGCTCTTGATGGATTCGGTCTCATTGCTTTTGCCAGCCTTTTTCCAATTATTGCAGTAATGGGTTATGCTCAGGTGATGGAATGGAAAACACAACGCAGCAGAAAAAATAATGGAAAATAATGGAGAACCATAATGCGCTTTAAACTTATTTTATCCTCGGTAAAGCCGGATATCACGGATAATATTGTGGATGCGGTAAAGATGGCCGGAGCCACCGGAGCAACAATTATCCCGGCAAGAGGAACGGGTATCCGTGAGGCAAAAAGCTTTTTTGGTCTTTCGCTCGAAGCACAGACTGATATTATCATGCTTCTCATTGAAGAGCATCGTGTTGGCAAAATTCTGGATGTGATACAGGAAACAGGAGAATTTCATAAACCCGGCACTGGAATTGCCTTTGTACTTCCAGTGGAACATGTGGTCGGTCTGGAAAGCCAGATGAAACGATTTAAAGAGGCTGTTCGAGAGAGCTATTTCTAAGGACATATAAGGACATGCAAATAAATAACATGGCCAATCTTGCATCTTGTCTTCGTGTCTTCTTTAAATGTTGTTCAATCAGAAAATCCTCAACGTAGCCAGCTACGCCTGCGGCTTTCTTCAATCACAACATTTTAATATAACACAAACCCAAGCGCACTATCAGCCATGTTATCTATTTACAAGCCCTCACCCTGTTCAGAAAGAAAGGCAGTTCACTGGATAAGTGCCTTATCAGAAAATTTCTTTGAAAAAAAAACAAGAAAT
>DQVD01000110.1 GCA_015661935.1 Desulfocapsa sulfexigens
TCTGGTCACAGACAAGAACAACTACGCTGAAGGACGTTCCTGTTCTGCACGCTCAATACAAAAGAAAACACAGCGAAAAGAAACTGGGATATGGGGTTTATGTCTGGAACAGTAAAAAGCTATTTGCTCAGGCCAAGTCCGATGAAGCCTTCTGGGAAAAGCTTGTAGAAAATAAAATCAATAAAATCTTGCTTTCTTTTGATAGACGCCAGTTGGATGAACTTGTGTTGCCAGCTGGAGAAAAGCACCTCAGGAATTTTATGCAGGAGGCAAAAGACAAAGACATCTGTATTGGATTACTCCTTGGAGAGCCGACCTGGATACTCCCTGAGCACAGAGATAAACTTCTGCAAATAGTAAACAGAATACAGGGGATGGGTTTTGAGCTGATTCACCTTGACCTGGAGCCCAATCAGCTTGAATACACTAAGCTTTCCGAAGAGTATCTACTTGCTCATTTGCTGCGCACGGTTCAGGCTGTATCTCGCTCCACTTCGCTGCCCGTTGAGGTCGATCTTCATCCCCGCTATCTTGATGCTAAAAAATATAATTTTTGCCTGGGTTGCGGTCTAAAAAACCTGGATTTTGTTAGTGTTACTTTGATGGCTTATGTTAGTGATCCCCGTAAGGTTGCAGCTATTGTTGAGCCAATCCTGGAAGATTATCCGGGAATCCCTTTTTCCATAGCTCAATCCGTTGAGCCGCAGCTCTCTAGTAAAGAGAGTTATGCAGATTCTTCAAAAAAAGATTTCCATAATGCTTTGGAAGAGCTGGCTACCTTGACGAATCATAAGTTTCAGTCAATTTATATTCAGTCTTGGCAGGATTATATGGACATGCATGATGAAAATTAATTTTGATAGAAAAAAACAAAAAGATCCTGAACGTGACCACCAAATGAAGGTGAAATATGCACCAGCAAAGCGTAAAATTGCACAGTTTCGCTGGTATTTAATTTTACTGTTTGTAGCTAGCCCTTTACTCTATTTCCTGGGCAAGATGGCCATTCTCTTACTTGTTGTTGATGCTCCAAGCTTTGTTTCTCTTGAAAAAAACAATCTGAATGCGTCAATCACCGGAGTTGTTGAGCGCCTTGCCGTAAAGTCTGGTGATATTGTTGCAGTTGGTGATCCGATAATAATTTTAAAAGATCCCCGTCTGGATGAAAGGGAAAAAATTCTTCGTGCTGAATTAAAAACCCTTAACTCACCTCTTCCGCCGACAGGTTCCGGCGTGGAAACCCTGCTTCGTGATAGGGCTGTATTGGCTAAAAATATGGTGAATTATCAGGAGGACAAGCTTGAAAAGATGCGCTATCTTTTTAGACAGGGAGCAGCTACCAGGGCTGAACTCAATCTTGCTGAAGGAGAATATAATAAAGCCAGATACACTTATAACGTAGCCCAAAGCCAGCTTTCTGAACGGTTAGAAAACATCCAGAAAGCTAATCTTGGGCTTGTGGCGCATGCTGGTCTTCGCACGGAACAAATAGAGATTGAGCTGTCTGTTATCGAGGAGCAGCGTGAGAAACTGACCCATCGGAGCACGGTACATGCAAGAGTTTTGGACATTTTTGTTAAAGAGGGGATGACGATATCACCCGGAACGACCATGTTGATTCTAGGAGAATACGAAGGTACCGTAATTACATCATATCTCCAGCCTAAATATGCCAAGTATGCACGTGCAGGCCACAAGGCGACCATTAGACTGCCGGATGGAACAAAGATTGTAGCCAAAGTGAAACGCGATTCTGGACTTACCAGGAGATTACCGGCTGACCTGGCTTCTCCCATAGGTTCCAGAGATCTTATGATTATCGTTAAACTTGAACCAGTGGAATCTATACCTCCAATGCTGATGATTGATGGCCTCCCTGTTTCAGCCCGTTTTCACACTTTTGATTTTTTATCAGCCTTAGAACTGGGAAAGTAGTTAATAAGTAAAATAAAATCTGCTACCATGGAGCGCAGATTCTATCTCACCACGACGCCAGCTTCTGCCTCTTCAACTTGACCAATTTTCACAGATCTTGCTACTCTATTACCAGCCAGTTTTGCGAGAAAGTCATCGGCCTGTTTTTCGGGCAGGGAAAGCAATATTCCCCCTGAGGTTTGTGAAACGTACAGTAGTTCTTCTTCAGCGCTTGTTAGGGATAACTTAAGCTTTGTTACAACAAGTTTCTGATTGGTTTTGTTGCTACCGGTGTTTTCGCCCTTTTTATACATATCCAGGGCAGCGGAATAGAAGGGTAACTTCTTATACTGCATGAAAATCTGTACACCTCTGCCGGTTGCCATTTCAAGGGCATGGCCGATAATGCCAAAACCTGTGATGTCGGTACAGGCGTGAACATCAAAAAAGAGAACTACCTCAGTTGTCGGTCCATTCAGCGTGGCAAGCGATGGCAAAACCTCCCGTTCGATTTCAGAGAATGGGAATTTTCCGGAACGTACCGCATTAAAGTCGAAATGCTTTAAGAACTTCCATATTTGGCTGACCATCCGGTACCACGTTCTGCCTACGCTGAAACAGTTTAATGCCATTCTTTGTATTGGAGCCGAGACGTCCGTCAATCTCTCCTTCATAAAAACCTTTTTCTTTGAGCA
>DQVD01000412.1 GCA_015661935.1 Desulfocapsa sulfexigens
AACAGGGTTAATTGGATTTGCATCAAGGGAGTTCCGTTCGGGCGCATTCGGTGTTTGTTCGGAAGGGAAATGTGTGGTAAGGGGCGCAATGATTTACTGAAACTCTAACCAACTCCGAATGTTATTCTAATAATCATCGGCTAGAGTGTTTTTCAATGTTGGTGTTGAACGCCAAGTAGATGAGGTACTCATTGATGGTTGCTTTGTCGTAAACCTGTGTAATGTATTTAAAATACACATCTTATTAATTCGAACAAAAAGGTGAATTCATGAAGAAACTAGTTTTAGCAGGGGTAATTGCAATATCGCTTATTTCCACCGGGGCCATGGCTAAAGACACATTAAGACTGCTCACTTGGAAAGGATATGCACCAACAAAGCTGGTAAAAGATTTTGAGGCCCAGACTGGAATTGATGTAAAAATCACTTATTCCAATAATGAAGAGATGATTGCTAAATTGAGAGCAACACGAGGTGGAGGTTTTGATTTAGCCCAGCCCAGTCAGGATAGAATCTCTTTTGTACAGGAACAATTTCCTGTTTATCAGCCAATTGATTTCAGCAGAGTAAATACCGCTCAGTTAATTACATCAATGGTTGATGCTGTAAAGAAAAATACTGCTGTGGATGGCAAATCGTATGGAGTACCACATTGCTATGGCACCACCGGTATGATTGTGAATAAAAAACTGGCTCCGGAAGCAAATGACTGGTCAGATCTCTGGAATCCAAAATATGCGGGAAAGATCTCATATAGATTGAAAAGACCACTCTTGATTGCTACTGCATTTGGTATGGGAGAAGATCCCTTTGCATTATATGATGATAAAGCTGCATACCAGGAATTGATGAAACGAGTTGAGAAAAAGCTTATCGATGGAAAAAAACTGGTTAAAAATTACTGGACCAGTGGTGATACTCAGGTAGCAATCATCAAAAGTGGTGATGCCAATGTGATCTCCGGTTGGGATGGAAAAGGTTGGAGCCTGCATAAAACAAATCCTGATATCGATTTTATCGCTCCAAAAAGTGGCGCATTGGGATGGATTGACACATTTGCAATTCCAGCTAAATCTAAAAATCTGGATGCTGCGTACAAATGGATCAACTTTATGCTGGAGCCTAAAAACGCTGCCTACTTCACCAATAAGGAAGGCTACGGTACCGCTTCTGCCGGTGCAATTGAATTCTACAATGAAGAGACTAAAGCAAATTTCAAACGTTCTTTCTCGCAAGCTGATATTGACAACATCAAATGGCACCCACCAGTACCAGATGGTTTTGAAACAATTGAAGCAAAAGTTCTTGATAGAATTAAAGCTGCTAAATAATTTCTCTTAGGCGGCGCAGTCGCTTTTCTTGCACAACGCTTTGAACAGCTCTGGATACCTACTCATTCAGAGTTGTTCAAGTGGCTTTTCGGCAACCTATTTTCTAAAGGATTATTATGGATTACGTTCTGGAAATTAAAAATGTTACCAAACGATTTGGTGATTTTACAGCAGTTGACTCAGTTAGTTTTGATGTGGAAGATGGTGGCTTTTTCTCTATTCTAGGCGGGTCAGGCTGTGGAAAAACCACACTCCTGCGGATGATCGCCGGTTTTGAAATTGAAACAGAAGGAGATCTTCTTATTCGTGGTGAGTCCATGAAAGGCATTCCTCCAGAAAAACGGGCCGTTAATATCGTCTTCCAAAATCTCGCACTTTTCCCCATGATGAATGTTGAGAAAAATGTGGCTTTTGGACTGCAAAGACAAAAACTCCCTAAACCTGAAGTCGAAACACGGGTAAAAGAGATGCTGGAACGTGTAGGTCTGGTGGGGTTTGAAAAGAAAAATGTCAATGATCTTTCAGGTGGTCAGCGACAACGAGTTGCAATTGCGCGATCACTGGTTTTAAGGCCGTCAATTTTGTTGCTGGATGAGCCTCTTGGTGCCTTGGATCGAAAGCTTCGCGAGCATATGAAGATTGAGCTTAAGGTTCTGCAAAAAGAGATTGGGACAACATTTATTTATATCACACATGATCAGTCGGAAGCACTTGTCATGAGCGATAAAGTTGCCGTGATGAATGAAGGCCGCTTTGAGCAGCTTGATACCCCTAAGAATTTGTATAAACACCCTGCTACTTCTTTTGTCGCCGGTTTTGTCGGGGAGAATAATGAATTTGATGTTTCCGGGTATGCAGACGGCGAACTCAAGACCCAAAATGGTTGCAGATTGATTAAGCAAGGACTTGATTTCCAGCCCCAAAAACTCTTTATGCGGCCGGAAGCGTTTATTCTGAATCCTTCAGAAGGCCTTTCTGATATTCAGCTAATAGATATGCGCATCAAAGCCATTTTGTTTGATGGTTCTAATACCAAAATTTCTGCAATTATAAAAGAAAGTAACGATGATGTACTGATTTCTTTACCTCAAAATGCTGAATTTGAAGCGTTAAAGGAAGGTGATGATTTGAAGGTGGGTATTCATCGTGACGATATAAAATGTTTCCGGAGATAAAGAAATGAAGAGAAAAAAAGGCAACACGTTTTATCTCTTGATGGCACCAGTTCTTTTATGGTTGATTTTGTTGATTGTTATTCCTCATCTGGACATGTTTTTAAGGTCATTTCGATATGAAAATGATGCCGGCCTGATGGTCTTTTCATTGAATAATTATCTATCATTTTTTGAAGACCAGATATATTGGCTCACCTTTGTTAAAACAGCACTGTATTCCATTGGCGTCACATTTCTGGCTTTTGTTGTAACATTTCCAGTCGCCTTTTATCTGACTAAAGTTGTGGCCAAAAAATACAGCAGTTTTATGGTGTTGCTGCTACTCATTCCAATTTGGATTGGTGAATTGGTAACAATTTATGGATGGATGATTTTACTCAGCGATAATGGTGTCATTAATAATTTTCTTATACAAATAGGGCTGATAGATACGCCCATAGTGATGTTGTATAATAACTTC
>DQVD01000138.1 GCA_015661935.1 Desulfocapsa sulfexigens
AGGGATACTCTGTTGTCGCAGGTCTCGACGAGGTTGGAAGAGGCCCCCTTGCAGGGCCTGTCGTTGCCGCTGCTGTTATACTTCCCGATAATTGCCACCACTCCTTCTTTATAGACTCAAAAAAGCTTTCCCCTAAAAAACGTCAGTTGCTTTTTGAACTTCTCCATGAGATTCCTGCACGAATTGGTATTGGCATTGTCTCTCATAAAATCATAGATAAGATTAACATCCTGCAAGCATCACTCCTTGCCATGAAGCGCGGGGTAAGCAAACTTCAGAAAGACTCTTTTACGCCAGATTTTCTCCTTGTCGATGGAAAGTTTCCGGTTCGTATGAGGATTGCCCAACAACCCCTAATTAAGGGTGAAGGACGTTCAGCTTCCATTGCAGCTGCGTCCATCATTGCCAAAGTGACTCGTGACGGGATAATGGCAAAACTCCATGACAAATATCCGCAATACAATTTCAAACAAAACCAGGGCTACCCTACTGAAGAGCATCGTCAGGCTATAAAAGATCATGGTATCTGCCCCCACCATCGTCTGAGCTTTAGAGGAGTAAAGGAATTTGTCTAAGACTGGAATCAACCTTGGGACGCAAGGTGAAAATCTTGCAGCCCACTACCTTAAAAGCAAAGGCTTCCAAATTCTTGTTCGAAATTACAGGCAAAAAACCGGAGAGATTGATATTATAGCTCGTGATGGACAATGGCTGGTCTTTATTGAAGTTAAAACAAGAAAAAGTCTTCGCTTTGGTCAACCCTATGAAGCGGTCACTCTAAAAAAACAGTCGCAAATCAGCCGGATAGCACTGGATTATATAACAAGAAACAAGCTTCACGATCAGCTGGTACGATTTGATGTTATATCTGTTCTTATGAAATCAGATGAAACTGCAGATATTACTCATCTCCCCAACTGTTTTGAGGCAATACTCTAATTCCATAACAGGCTACTCAAAATTATCATGCTTCCACTTGCTGTAACAATGGGATGTCCCGCGGGAATTGGCCCCGAAATTATCCTGAAATATTTTGCAAAGTTACATAATAATCCTGAATCACCAATTATCGTAGCTGGCGATAAGAATGTTTTCGATTTTTATATCAATAAACTGCAAATAGATTGTTCTATTGTCCCATGGAAAACAGGTAATCCTATTCCTGCGGAAATCGGAATAATTCCGCTCTTTGAAACTTCCACACTCTCAAAGAACACCATTCGGCCCGGCGTATTCTCAAAAGAGACGGCTGTTGCAATGGCCAAGGCGATCACTTCAACCATAAAAGAGATCCAAAACTCCCACTTTGCCGGTCTTTGCACCTGCCCAATTTCAAAAGAAGCACTTCAAAAAAGCGGCTACCACTATCCTGGTCATACTGAAATGCTTGCCTCGCTCACTAATAGTTCTGAACAGGTTATGATGCTGGCTGGTTCCTCTCTTCGAGTAACCCTGGCAACCATCCATTGTGCAATTGCTGAAGTACCTGTTTTGCTAAGTATTGAATCATTACTTGAACTGTACCAGACAACACATACGAGTCTTCTAAGAGATTTCAACATTCCATCTCCCAAAATGGCAGTTGCCGCACTCAATCCCCACGCTAGTGAAGGCGGCATGTTTGGAACAGAAGAGCAGGATATCATATCTCCTTCCATAAAAATTGCCCAAAAACAGGGTATAAACTTGCAGGGCCCCTTCCCTCCTGATACAATTTTTGTGAAAGCAGCGCGAGGCGAGTATGATGCGGTTATCTGCATGTATCATGATCAGGGACTAATCCCATTCAAACTTCTTCATTTTAAAGACGGGGTTAATATTACACTTGGTCTTCCCATTGTCAGAACCTCGGTTGATCATGGAACGGCTTATGATATCGCCGGAAAAGGTATCAGCGATCCGACAAGCCTTTCTGCCGCAATAGAAATGGCTCATACGATTATTAAGAATAGAGCACAATTCAAGGACACATAATGTCAGATAATAGACCCGGCCTGCTGATTGTTTTTGAAGGAACAGATGGAACCGGAAAATCCACCCAGCTGAAGCTTCTTGCCACAGTTCTTGTGGAAAGAGGGTTTTCTGTGGTGTCCACCTTTGAACCAAGCAATGGAATATACGGAACACAGATTCGCGAATTATTCACTAACAGGAAAAAAATCAGCCCTGAAGAAGAACTTGATCTGTTTTTGGCTGACAGAAAAGATCATGTAGACAAGCTGATAGCCCCATCTTTAAAAGGTGGCAAAATAATCCTCTGCGATCGGTACTATCTTTCAACCATTGCCTACCAGGGTGCTGCCGGACTTGATCCGGACCATATCCTTGCACGAAATGACTTCGCTCCTGTCCCCGATCTCGCACTCCTCTTTCACGCTCCCCTTGCAACCGGAATTCAACGTATAACAGAAGGACGGGGTGATACGCTAAATGACTTTGAAAAAGAAGATTATTTGCAAAAAGTTGCCACCCAATTTGAACAATTACAGCTTCCCTGTATTAAACGCATAGATGCGGAACGAGACATCGAAGCTATTCATCAGGATGTTCTTGCTCTTGTTAACCCCCTCCTTCGGTCACTATGAAACAACGTACTTTATATAAGTCGCTTCTTCTCTTTATAGCTTTCTTCCTACTTTTTTGTGGTGGTTGCAGTTCCATATCCAACGACGAACTCTCACTTGATTCACACCCGACACCTGAAGAATCGGACATGGTCGTTTCCACCGAACAGACAGATAGTTCCTGCTCCTATTTTTATTTTTTATGGGGTACACACGCGGAAAACAATAAACTCTACAATGAAGCTGAAGAGGCTTTTGAAAAAGCCCTCATTTGTGATCCGGACTCCAGCTACATTCTTCGCAGACTCCCCATTCTTCTCATCAGAATGGGAAAACAGGATGGCGCTGCAAAATGGCTAAGAACTTTGATTGAAAAATTTCCGAATGATACACAGGACAGACTGCTTCTCGCTCGCCTTAATATTCGAAATGGTAAGATTGACGAGGCTATTAAGTTATACACTGAACTCATCGACCTCACCCCTGAAGATGAAACAATGCTCCTTCGCCTGGGCTTTCTTTACTCTGAGCAAAAACGCTATATGGAGGCAGAACAGACCTTTTATCGAGCTCTCAGCATCAACCACGACTCTCTCTTTGCTCACCTCTATCTTGCGCGTCTCGCAGTCCAGACAAGAGACATGGACAAAGCCGCGACATGGTACGAAAAAGCCCTGGCAATAAACTGGTCCGCGGATCTGGCACTCGAACTTGCCGAATTTTACGGTATGCAAAAAAATTACAAAGCGGTTGAACTTCAATACCGTACAATACTTAAAAAACAACCCAACGACCACCGGGCAGGACTTGGGCTTGTCCATACGCTGTTACTGCAGGACAAAGAGAACGAAGCTCTGGAAATTCTCACCGATTTACGGGCAAACAGTGAAGACCCCAATCAGATCGATATCATAGCGGCAAGGCTCTATCTACGTTCTGAAAATCTTGAAAAAGCAGCTGCGATCCTGGAACCAATCGCAACTCTGGAGGAAGTACCAGAAGCTACCTATATGCTTGCTGCTATTCGTTATCAGCAGAAAAAATTCGACGTGGCACTCAGTCTACTTCATACCATCGAAAAGGAATCTGTTCACCATGAAGATAGCATTTTTCTCCAGGTACGAATCCTTCTGGAGAAAGAGGAGAGCGATAAAGCCATTGAACTTATTCATCAAACCCTTACCTATGAAGATACTGTAACTCCCGAACTTTATACTCTACTGGCCTCTCTTTACATGGAACAAAAGCAACTGCAAAAAGGATATGACATTCTGGATATTGCTCTTGTTAAATACCCTGACAATGCCAAAATCTACTTTGAATATGGCATTCTTCTTGAACAGGATTCTCTGCAGCAACAGGCAATTACACATATGAAAAAGGTTCTGGAGCTTGAACCGGATCACGCTGAGGCATTAAATTATCTTGGATACACCTGGGCTGAAAACAATGTCAATCTGGAAAAGGCACTGGAATATATTCAAAAATCAATGCAATTAAAGCCTGGCAGCGGCTATATCCAGGACAGTCTGGGATGGGTCTACTTCCGTATGGGAAAACTGGATCTTGCCATAAAAGAAATATTGGCAGCCCTGCAGTTGGAACCTAACGATCCAAGTATTCATGAACATCTGGGTGAAATTTACTTGAAACTGGGTAACAAAACAAAAGCAAAGGAAGCCTTCAAAAAAGCAGAACACCTTTTCAGCACGCTAAAGCATAAAGTCCGTATTAGGGAAAAAATTGACGCACTCCAGTAATATTCAGAAAAAGATAAAGGGGATTATTCTGCCTCTTTGCTGTGTTCTTTCCTTATTGTCCGGTTGCGCTCAGCAACGCTGGAAAGAACCTTTAGCAGAAGATGAAACCTCTAATATCGTATTACTTATCAACAACTTACAAGAGACACACAATTCATGCCCCGAAAGCCTTGATGCAGATGCGAGAATCTTCTGGAAGAGTCCGGCTGCAGATTCCGGAATGATCGGCTACCTTCAAATCTCTTCGCCATCCTATATAAAATATATAATCACAAATCCTTTAGGAATGATGATATATGCCTTTGCCAGTGATGGAGAAACTTTTCAAATTTTGAATACTTTCAAGTACCAGCACATAAGGGGGAATATACGTTCACTTATAACCCGCCAGAAATTACCATTAGTTCTTGCTGAAGGAGACTGGTTCAGCTACTTAAGCGGTCGGCTTCCTCCTTATCCGTTAAAGATACAACAGGTTACCAGGGATGCCTCAGACCAGACAGTCTGGGCTCTCCTTGCCCGATCAGAATCCAGCAAAACCGATGACCAAAGATGGATTCATATTGATCCACAACAGCAAAAACTCTTGGGTTATCTCTTTCTTGATACCAGTGGAAAAACGCTTGCCGAAATTTCGTATGAAAAGCAGGAGAACAACGGAGAAAACTGTAAGCCCAAAGAAAAAATAACTATTACAGAGCTGCCCTGGGGATCAGAAATTAGAATAGAACTTCAAGACATAAGTACTGCAACGCAGTTTAACCAATCTGATTTTACACTGCCGGTTCCGCGTGACTATTATAAACAACTACAGCCCTAATCCCAAATTACTCTTTTCCAGTATCAGAGGAAATGTAAGAATTCACAATGATAACAAAAAGATTATCTTCTTTAAAAAAAACCTGTTGCAGATCATAATCTTTTTCGGGTACAAGCTGAAGTATAATCCGGACTAAATCGGAATCATCAACCTGCTCCACACTCACTCGTTCAACATATTCACCATGAGTCACCAGCTCTTTTACAACCTTTTCCCCGAGCCGTGTTCCCACAAAATCACAGATAACAAGTGGAGTGCCTTCTTCTTGTCCAGTTACCGTGGGCGGATAAAAGCCATTTAATTTAAAAAGAACCATTTCCCCCTTATTAGATGTGTTCTCAAAGGAGACATCAACAAGCAGGGCATCAACAACGGGACCAGTTTCATCTGGAGTTTCCTGTGGAACCTCTACCACTTCGACTGTTTCAGTTACTTCTACAGGTTCTATTACTTCGACAGTCTCCTGCTCCGATTCTTCGGATATGACTGCTTCCGCGTCAATCTCTTCAACACTTTTAACAACTATCGGTTCCGGCGTAACAACTTCCTCTTCCTGAAGAGTCCCTGCCGGAAACAGCTGAATAGTGAGAATATTTTCGTCCTCATCGAACTGCTGATCAAAATTAAAAGCTTCATCTGCCACAAGAT
>DQVD01000148.1 GCA_015661935.1 Desulfocapsa sulfexigens
CATGGGTACTTTTTGGTTCGTGCAGTTTTCAGGTCTATAACAGGATAACTGCCAAGGGCCATGGTTTTCCGTTTACCAAGGATGCTGTAATCCAGCCGCCAAAGTTTTGAACCGTTTGGACGAACAAGCAAGTACAGATTCCCGCTGTCGGATAGTACTGTAAGGTGTACTGTAAAATACAGTATGTCAATGAATGCAGCTGGAGTACGCTGGACACAAGAAAGCCCGCTAACCATTGCTGGTAACGGGCTTAATGGATGTTGCTGGACTTCGTTGGATTGAAAAATGGTGGAGGCGGCGGGAGTCGAACCCGCGTCCAAAAATGCTCCCCTCTCGTATCTACATGCTTAGTTCCGGGCTTTAAGTTTCACGTTAGCGGCCCCGCCGGAACCAGAGTACGCTGACGCTATTCTGCTAAATCTTATTCTTCTACCGGCAGACGCAGCAAAAGAACCAGCCCGTTAGTCGGCGCTCCGATCCAGCCTTACGGGCGAAGGCCGGGGGAACGGCACAGCAGTCTAAGCTGCCAGTGCGTAGTTATAATCGTCGGCGATTATAATTAAATTTCCATCAGTTTAACGAGCAGACAGAAAGCTCGGCATGCAACGTAAAGCTTACACATCCCTGTCGAATCCGTTTCGCCCCCATAATTGTTGAGTTTGTTTTTGTGATTATAAATTCTTTGGTTCAGCCAACGTGATTGTGACGCATTGCACGCTGCAGTTCACGGTTACTCTGCTTCTCTTTTAGAGATGCCCGTTTATCATACAGCTTTTTACCGCGTGCAAGGCCAAGTTCAATCTTGGCTTTACCATTTCCTATAAAGTATATCTTCAAAGGAATGAGCGCAAGGCCCTTTTCCTTTAATTTTCCGATCAGCTTGCGAAGTTCCCGTTTATGAAGCAGGAGTTTGCGCACCCGCATGGGTTCGTTCGGGTTGTGAGTAGCAAAGCTGTACATGGAAATATGGACGTTATGAAGATAGAGTTCACCTCGGCCATCGATCTGGGCATAGCCATCGCGCAGATTAGCCTTGCCGGCCCGTAGCGATTTCACCTCTGGTCCGCGCAACACCATACCTGCCTCGTATCGGGCATCGATATGGTAGTCGTGGAAGGCCTTTTTATTTTTGCAGACAATTTTAATTCCCTTGTCTGTACTCTTCTTTCCCATTTTTCCGTCTTTATTCAGCGGTTACCCGCATGGCTTCTTCGTAAGTAGTAATTCCCGCCTTTACTTTTTCCCAGGCGTCTTCCCGTAAGGTAGTCATTCCTTCGCGGATTGCAAGTTGTCTTAGCTCATCACTGCTTTTTCCTGCAGCAATCATTTTTTTCATCTGCTCTGAGAGTGGGAAAATTTCAAAAATACCACATCTTCCTTTATAGCCCGTTCCTCTGCATATCCTGCATCCCTTGCCTCGTTTCAGGCTGTAAGTCTCTTTTTCAGCCACCGGAAAACCAAGTCTTATGAGTTCTCGTCCTTCCATATCAAAAGATTCGGCACAATGAGAGCAGACAGTACGCAGCAGCCGCTGAGCAAGAGCACCCAGCAGGGTGGATGAAACGAGAAATGGTTCCAGTCCCAAGTCTCTCAGCCTCATAATGGATGAAACTGCATCATTGGTATGAAGAGTGGAGAAAACCAGATGCCCGGTCATGGCAGCCTGCACTGCATGAGATGCGGTATCAAGATCGCGGATCTCACCGATCATAATAACATCCGGATCCTGGCGCAGGATATTCCTGAGAATAGTTGAAAAGGTGACGTCAATGAGTGGTTGAACAGAGATCTGATTGAATGCTTCATGCACCATTTCCACAGGATCTTCTATGGTTACGATATTTGTTTCAGGGGTCGCGATTTTCTCCAGTGTGGAATACAGAGTTGTTGATTTTCCCGATCCCGTGGGGCCGGTAACAAGCACAATCCCATGTGGAGATTTAATAAATGAATTGTAAATAATGCGATCCCGTTTGGAGAATCCGAGCTGATCCAAATCCTGAAATATCACATCAGGGTCAAGAATACGCATGACCACCTTTTCTCCAAAGGCAACGGGCACAGTGGAAACACGAACTTCGGCTTCCTTGCCGCCGCTTAAAGAGAGTTTGATGCGTCCATCCTGGGGTCTTCGTTTTTCAGCAATATCAAGCCTGGCCAGGAATTTGATACGAGCCACAATGGCTGCATGAACTGCTTTGGGCAGATTGTAGATGGTGTTGAGCGCTCCGTCTATTCTGAAGCGGATCATGCAGTTGTCGCGTTTGGGTTCTATGTGAATATCGCTGGCATTTTGATCGAGCGCATAATTAAAAAGATGATTAACCGCAGATTTAATATGCTGGTCTGATGAAGATATTTCCCTGGTAGATGAAATTTTAACAAACTGTTCCAAGTTGCCGATATCCACAGAACTGCCACTTCCAGGCCCGCCAAATTGGTCTTCAGCCGCACTGATTGAGCGCTGAAAGCCAAAAAACTCGGCAAGAATTTTTGTGATATCTGATTTTGGAGACAGATATGGCTTGATCTTAACCTGATTTGCCTGCTCAATATCAGTTAAAACTGTTTCGTTGTCGGGATGATAGATGGCAACTTCCAAAATGCCGTTTTGGAAATTAAAAGGTAACAACAGGTGGTTGATGGCAAAATTCTTCGGAATTGTTTTGGTTACTGTATCCATGTCAAGATTTAGGGGATCCAGTTTTTTGAAAGGGATTTTACAGGACTTGCTCACTGCCCGGATGATACTGTCTTCATCAAGGATGACACCTTTCCTTTCACCGGCGTCCAGCTTAAATGAAACTATGATATCCACAAGATCCGGGAAACTTTTGTCAAATTTCTTTTTTGCACCAAATTTCCTGAGGAGTTTCTGGCGCTGTTTTCCTTTTTCAAGGGTGATAAATTGACGTTGTTTTTGGGTGATCAGCCCTTTTTTCGTGAGTATATCGAGGAGGGCTTCGCTGTTAAGTAGTGTCATAATATTTTATTGTGCCGAAAATGCTAAGGATCCTGGAAGAGTACTTCTGCGACTATCTTCTTTTTTTGAGACTTTATCAAGAAACTTTTAACTCTGACGGGTATCTGGTATAAACTGGATGGTGTGCAGCTTCACCCCTAACCTGACCATTCATTTATATTTTGGGAACTATCCATGTCACTAATTGTCAGCCAGTTATATCGAAAAGTCGATCGAAATCGTGAATATTGTTTCAATATCGAATCCAGTCAAGCCTTGTCTTCAGAGGAACTGAAGCGTTTGCGGCTTATTCTTGCCGATGGATTTTTAGAAGATTCAGTAACGGATAAGCCTTTACTGACTGGTGATCGGGTGGTGGAGATGGGCCCGCGGCTCAATTTTGCAACAGCCTGGTCTTCGAATATGGTTTCCATCTGTAATGCCATAGGGTTGGGTAGCATTTCCCGTGTGGAACGATCACGCAGGTACCTGGTGGCTGCAGGGCAGGATCTCAAAACATTTGTTCAGGAGAATCATGATCGAATGACAGAGTGCCTCTATCCTGAAGCTCTTTCCACCTTTGAAACAGGGATTGAGCCGGAAGCTGTATATGATGTTGATATGAAGAGTGGCGGCCCGGATGCACTCCTTGACATACCCGGCATTTCCATGGATGAGCGGGATCGTAATTTTTATTACGATTATTTTGTGAAGAAACATGATCGTAATCCCACCATTGTTGAGATCATGGACTTGAACAATGCCAACTCTGAGCACTCCCGGCACGGATTTTTTGGTGGTTACCAGGTTATTGATGGTAAAAAACAGAAAGAGACCCTTTTTCAGCTGGTAAAAGAGACCTTAAGCAGAAACCCCAAGGGGAGCCTGGTAGCTTTCAAAGATAACTCCAGTGTGGTGGAGGGGCATGATATCCATACAATTATTCCGCAGACACCGGGGCTGCCCTGTGCGCTAAAAGAAAGTGATGCACGTTATCATATGCTGCTCACCGCTGAGACTCATAACTTTCCCACAGGCGTTGCGCCTTTTCCGGGCGCTGAGACAGGCGCGGGAGGACGTATCCGGGACGTCCAGGCAACCGGAAAAGGAGGCTTTGTTATAGCCGGCACCACCGGTTACTGTGTGGCGAATCTTCATATTCCCGGGTACACCCTTCCCTGGGAAAATTCCTATCAATGTCCTGAAAGTCTGGCATCGGCACTCGATATAGAGATTGAGGCCAGCAACGGTGCTTCCGACTACGGTA
>DQVD01000243.1 GCA_015661935.1 Desulfocapsa sulfexigens
AACACTGAAAAGTAAAAACAAACAATTTTGCTATTTATCAAAAAAGACAACATGCTGATATTTAAATAAAAACTAAGTGCCACTGGAAAAAAATCTTATAATATCAGGTAAGTACCTGTGTCAGTTTTTTATATTACACCCCTCCAAAAGTGGTGGAAACTCAAGAATATAGCGATGTATCAAATAGATACTACTTGCTGAACATTACAGATTTTGCTCCAAAAATTAATCTGTTAGCTATGCGCAAAATGTAAAACAACGCGACATCAACACGTTAATTATTTAACTATTATCCTAAATATCTGATTTGCTCAATTTTTACTGCCCATGTAATGTGTTGAATTTGTGTCAAAAATACAATTTACTACCACTTTTGGAGAAGTTACAATAATATTAACAAATTTGAATAACAATGGAAAATTACTCGGTAGAACGGCTTGATCATTTGGGTGTAGTAGCTGGTACAATTAAGGATCTCGGGCTGATCAAAAAGGTGGCGAAAGAGGAAAAGGCCATTAAGAAGCACATATTTCACTTGCAGGCACAAGCTTTAACTGTGAAGAAGACGCTGTTAAAGCGGGTCAAAAACCGGCAGGTAAATGGAAAGCCTACAGTATTGACGGGTATGAAATAGTAGAGCACAAGCGTTATAAAAGTAAGGGTCGTCCCAAAAAAAATGAAAATACAATCGCAATCAAATGCCAAGTTGTCTTGAATTATCAAGAAGATATGGATGAAGTTGATAGAGTGGAAAAGGTGGGTGGATGTGAGGACACTGGTAAACAATGCCGCAAAACCGACAACTGCTTTGACAACATCGTTGCAGAAGTCATGCAGCTTGAATCACTGGTGGATGAAATCTTTAATTCAATTGACCGTATCAAAACAGAAGAATGTCAGAAACGAACGAAATGATGGTCTCAAAAGTCGCTCAAGAATCTGCCTGATCAATTATTGATTTAGGAATAGTCTTGTTTACCTTTACACCCATTTGAGGGAATTGTTCGACTTTTGAAATCAGATTACCACGCCCGCGGCTTAAACGTATCATGGCACTGTCATAGCTATTTTGCAGGGCATGTATCTGTTTCCCCATACGCTCCATATCTTTGGTAAAGGAACAAAACTTGTCATAGAGTGCCGCTGCCCGTTCGGCAATTTCACGTGCATTCCGGCTTTGCTTCTCGTAACGCCAAATGCTTTCAATGGTACGAAGAGTAGTGAGTAACGTGGTGGGGCTGACAAGGATAATTTTTCGGGTTACAGCACTTGTAAACAGCGTATCATCTGCCTGAAATGCAGCAAGAAACGCCGCTTCCACCGGCATAAACATAAGAACGAAATCAAGGCTCCTGATCTCCGTCAAAGAAGCATAGTCTTTTTCAGCCAAAAGCCTAACATGCTCTTTGATGGCTTTTACATGGGATGCAAGAAAGCCAGCCTGTTTGTTTTCATCGTCACAGTTTACATATTTTTCCCAGGAGACGAGAGATACCTTGGAATCAATGACAATATCACGCCCCTCGGGCAGATGAACAATAACGTCGGGTCGCTGCAAACGGTTTTTCGTATCTCTGAAAACGGTTTGTGTTTTATATTCCACACCCTTTCGCAGGGCTGATTGTTCCAAAACCCTTTCCAGAACCAGTTCTCCCCATGTCCCCTGAACCTGTTTGTTACCTTTTAAAGCACGGGTTAGATTTATTGCCTCATCGCTCATTTTCTGGTTCAAGCTTCTAAGTGATGCTATTTCACGTTGCAAAGCGGCCCGATCTCGTGTCTCAGCATGATGAACAGCATCTACTTTCTGACGAAAGGATGCTAACTGATCATGAAAAGGAACAAGAAGGGTGGAGAGTTTTTCCTGACTCTCCCTGGAAAAATGGGCACTTTTCTCTTCAAGGATTGAAGTTGCAAGTTCTGCAAACTGGAGACGTAATTGCTCCCGCGCATCATCCAGCAGCTCAAGTTTTTCTGCCGTATGAAGTTCTTCCTGTTCTATGCGAGTCTGTAAACTGGCATTTTCACTTCGCTGCAGCGAAAGCTGCTCCTGCAGGACGGTTATTGTTTCAACCTGCAATTCCTTTTCCTGATGCATCTTATCATTTTGATGGCGAATGGTCTTACACACCAGCTCTCCAGCTGCAATACGCTCTTCCAAAGCCTGTTTTTCAAATCCGGCCATGGCAGAAAGTCTTTCCAGAGCACTGTTTTTTTGTTTTTGGAAAAAGAGCCACAGAAAAAAGGAAGTAAGGATCAAGCCACAGAAAAAACTCCAGCCCGACACTGCCAAAAGCTGAGCAGAGTGGGATTGTTGGCCAAACCAGGAAACAAATGGGTCAAACAGAGAAATCAAAATAGTTTCACCCTGAAAACTGATGTCTCATACTTAAGAACGACGCCGTCGGGATTAATTTGCTCCAAAAAAAGACCATTGGAAATCAGATCACCTTCACGTACAATTCGGTTATTAATGATGATCAGTCTTTTTGGGGCTGCATCGGAATACACATGCCCGGCAAAACTAAGATTCGGGATTCCAGCTTTTACTTCAACTGGCAATTCTTCCATAAGTGGCGGCAGGGGCACCTCTTTTTGCCTGGCAGGTAACGATACTTCGGTGGTTTCCACAGCTATGGGTTTCTTTTGAGCAAG